>JAFRWN010000162.1 GCA_017437965.1 Lachnospiraceae bacterium | reverse complement strand
CGCCGAGGCGCAGCGCAAGGCAGGCGCGATGCTTGAACAGACGCAGAACGAATGCGACGCCGCAAAGCGCGACGCCGAACAGCTTGTCGACGACGCGTACCGCAGCGCGCGACTACATCAACACCGATCTCACCCCAAGGGCAATTGTTTGCATCGGGCTCTTTGTAGATTTTGATTGTCTTTCCTTTAACTGTGATTGTTCCAGCCTCATCATCAGCTGTAACGAGATTCTCCTCACCAAGACCTACATAACGACCCTGTGAAGAATCATACTTTAAGAGATGTGCCAACATCGAAGGTGTTGTCAGATCGTTGATAGCTACTACTTCGTAGCCTTCTGCACCAAACATCTGTCTGAATGCAAGACGTCCAATACGTCCGAAACCATTAATTGCAACTTTAACTGCCATTGTGGTTTTCCTCCTAAATTTTATTTTTTAAATGCAACTTTCCCTTTTTCGATCAGAATTACGAGTACAAGTTGCCTTTAAGTCCGTTACCTATTGTAATAAATTTCCGAAAAAAAATCAAGTCCAAAATGATAAATATTACGAAAATATTACAAAATGGCAATATTGACGTCATTTTTTACCAAATGGACTGATTCCGAAGATATATTTTCCTATTATGCATCCTTTATTTATGGCCTGGATCTGGGCCGAACGGCTGTCAAGACTGATGTCACGGTTGTCTCCCATGACAAAATACTGCCCTTCCTCAAGCTTTACGGTCTCGAAGTAATTACTGTCCTCGAGATTCCAGTTGATTCCGCGCACAAGCATGCCGGAACCGTATTTGTCATCGTCTAAAAGCTTTACGTTGCCCGCCGCATCACCTATGGAAATCGAACCATCAACGTTTATCGTAACAGTTTCTCCCGGAAGCCCGATAACTCTTTTGATATAGAGCATCTCGCTCTCATCTTCTGCAGTTGACGGGTCATCGTCATTATAGGGCTTGAAAACAATGACGTCATAGCGCTTGTAATTGTCATGGCTACCGAGCTTCGATATCAGTATCTGGTCGCCGTCCTTATAGTTAGGAAGCATCGAATCCCCCTCTATTTTGATGGTCTGCCAGACATATTTGATCACGAAAAGCACAATAACCGTAACAAGCAGTACAAGAAATGCCAGCCTTAACAGTTCATAGATAAATTTTGTTTTTTCCAAAAACGCGTTTTTCTTTTTATCCATTACAAAGCGGCCGGATTTCAGTCATCAAGGCCTTCTGTCACAAGATCTTCAACATCATCACTGAGGTCATCAGCAAACTCGATCATGTCATCCGTGATCTCTTCGCTGTCTTCATTTTCCTCTGCCGGAGCAAAAACATTATCCTGCTGCATATCTCCTACTGCAGTCTCAATATCATCAAGGGTACCCTCGGTAAATGCTGAGATTTCATCAGTTTCGTTTCCGGTAAGGATCTTTACCTTTCCTGCATAAACTTCCTGAACAGCAATTGAAAGAGGCTTCTCGCACTTGATATCCTCTGCAGGAATTTCCGGCGGTGCACCGTTTATAAGCTGTTTTGCGCGCTTTGCTGTTGCAAGCACGATGGAATATCTTGAGTTAACAACGGGCTCCTCACCGGGCTCCACGTTCTTGTTTACTGCATTCATAAGATCTGTATAAGACGGATGTATCATGTTTGGTTCCTCCTACTCAATATTCTGTATCTGTTCCCTGATTTTTTCAATCTCGGTCTTAAGGTTTATCGCAAGCTCCGATACTTCGATATCGTTGGCCTTTGAAAGTGTTGTATTGGCTTCCCTGTTCATTTCCTGAGCTAAGAAGTCAAGCTTTCTGCCGATGTTGTCTGCGGCATCAAGCGTTTTTTTCATATTTGTAATATGGGTCCTGAGCCTTACGGTCTCTTCATCGACACATATCTTGTCGGAATATATGATCAGTTCTCCTGCTATCAGCTGCTCGGAAATGTTGGTGTCGCTTATTACTTCGTCGAGCTTTTCCTTGAGCTTCTTTCTGTAGGCAGCCATCATCTCGGGAGTTCTCTTTTCGATCTGATCGATGTAGCCAACCATTCCGTCAAGCTTTCCGATGATGTCTTCCTTGAGATGTGCACCCTCAACTGCTCTCATCTCCGAAAGATTCTCGCAGGCAAGTATCACGGTCTTCTCAAGCTGCTCCCATGTTTTTTCCTGGTCGCTCTCGGATTCCTCGAGCACCAGTACCTCGGGCATCCTTGCGAGTGAAGTTACTGTCACATCGTTTGCAACTCCGAGCTCATCCGACATCTGTTTAAGATATCCGAGATATTCTTTGGCTATTGCTTCATTATATTTAACATTTGATCCCGAATCGGAATCATCCTGCAATGAAACATAGACATCTACCTTTCCTCTGACAACATATTTCTTTACAAGTTGCCTTACCGCAGAATCATAAAAATTCAGTTTTTTGGGCATACGGGTCGATATTTCACAATAACGGTGGTTGACTGATTTCATCTCGACCGTTATTTTCTTGCCGTCCTCATTGGTCTCGGCACGCCCGAAGCCTGTCATACTTCTAATCATATAATGCCTCATTTCGATTTGGTAAGCATATTTCAACTAAATAATTATAGAGTATAATCTCTGTCTTGTCAAAGGATTTTTATTTTTTTATTCTAGGAACCCTCTCACCTATGTCGCAGAGCACCTCATAACTGATGGTTTTCGTAAGTGCTGCAATATCATCCGCATCAATTTTCTTACCGTTTGCACTACCGATAAGGATAACGTCATCCTCTGCTTTTACGTTCTCGATGCCCGTCACATCAACCATCATCTGGTCCATGCAGACCCTGCCGAGTATATTAGCATATTCTCCGTTTATTATTACTTTTCCGCAGTTTGAAAGGGCCCTCGGATAACCGTCCGCATAACCGATGCTTACCGTCGCAACCTTCATTCTTTCCTTGACCTCAAAGGTTCCGCCGTAGCTTATTATCCTTCCGGGCTCAAGATATTTTACATGGGTCACATGGCTGTGCCATGAAAGCGCGGGCGTAAGCTCCACGCGGGATTTGTCAACCTCATCTGAGGGCATGTAACCGTACATCGAGATTCCCTCGCGGCACATGTCATAGCGGTATTCTGTAAAATCAATGGTTCCGGCGGAATTTGCCAGATGCTTTACCTTGATGTCCTCGCCAAGCATTTTAAAGAAAGAGTCGAAAGCCTTTGCCTGGATTTTCGTAAAGGTCTTGTCGGTCTCATCTGCCTTTGAAAAATGAGAAAAAGCACCTTCAACATAAATATTGTTTAAAGAAAAAATCTTTTTTGCCTCGGCAGCGTCCTCTTTTGTGCACTGAAAACCGATGCGGCTCATGCCTGTGTCCACTGCAAGATGTATCACTGCTTTTTTGCCGAGTCCTGCTGCTACCTTATCAAGTGCCGCAGCGTCCTCGTAGGTATATATTGCAGGGATGATATCGTTTTTCACAAGATCTGCAAAATCAGAATGTGCAACATAACCGAGTACCAGTATTTTCTTTTTGCTTACTGTACGAAGCTCAAGTGCCTCGTCAATGGTTGCAACTCCGTAGTAATCAGCCACATCCTCAAGCACCTTTGCAGCTTCCACTGCTCCGTGGCCGTAGGCATTGGCCTTGATTACCGCAAGCGCCATAACACCCTCAGGCAACAGCGCTTTCAGATTCAGAAAATTCTGCCTTATCATCCCATAATCGACAATACAGCAGGTTCTGTAATATTTTTCTTCCATTGTTCTTACCCTTTGAAGAATTATTTTTTATAATAAGCGGAAATTGAAGCAAAGCTTTTGTTCAGATATGCCGAATAGTTGCTTTGTTTGACATATTCCGTCCATTTGCTGACATAGCTTTCAAGCTTGGTCATATATTCGTCTGCCGTGATGCTGCCGCAGGCAACCTGCGTCAGGCCTTTTTCCCAGCTAGCCGTAAGCTCGGCATTGAGTAACGATTTTATCGATGCCGTAACAACTTCGAAAATCATTTCTCCGAGAAGCGTGGGCGTGATGATCTGGGTTTTGTTGTTGAGCCTCAGATATTCCTTTGTCACAAGCTTTTTAAGGATTTCAGCCCTTGTAGCACTCGTTCCGATGCCGCTTCCTTTTATCTGGGCACGAAGTTCTTCATCCTCGATAAACTTACCGGCATTTTCCATTGCAAGTATCAAAGAACCCGAATTATAGCGTGACGGCGGTGCCGTTTCACCGGCCTTTACCGTAAAGCCGCGTACCGGAAGCACACTGCCCTTCTTAAGCTTCGCAAGTATCTCAATTTTTGACTCATCAAGTACTTCCTCTGCCTCTTCTGTGTCCTTTTCTTCTTTTTCCTCGCTGTCTTTCTTAGCGTTCTTGTCATAGCCGGTAACAGCAAGATAACCGGGATCCTTTAAAGCCTTGAAGCCCGCAAAGAATTTTTCACCCGAAAGAAGCATCGTAATGCTTATCTTCTGGTAAACCGCAGGCGGATAGAAAATGCTAAGAAACCTTCTTACTATCCTGTCATAAATACCCTGCGCAATACCCGAAAGGCTCTTAAGTGCACCGAAGCCCTGGCCTGTCGGAATGATCGCGTAGTGGTCGGTGATCTGTGAATCATTCACATATTTGGTCTTTGCAATTCCTGTGTGCAGTCCGTTATCCAGTATATTCTCACAGAATCCCTTGTACCTGTCAAGATACTTAAGACCTCCGATATTCTTGTGGATTTCTTTTGCTACAGCTGTAGAAACTACTCTCGCATCGGTTCTCGGATAAGTGACAAGCTGCTTTTCATAGAGTTCCTGGGTATATTTAAGTGTATCGTCTGGCGAAATCTTGAATATCTTTGAGCATTCATTCTGAAGCTCGGCAAGGTTAAACAGTAGCGGAGGATTTTTCTTTTCCGTCTTTCTCTCGATTGAATCTATTGTTCCGTCAAGATTTTCTGCCTTATGATCCTCGCTGTACTTGACCTTGATATCCTTCGGAGCTTCAAGCGGAAGCCCGGTATCATCAACAATTCCTCCGACCTTTCTTATCAGGTCTCTCGCATCAGGAAGCTTATAGAAACCGTTTTCCTTGTAAAGCAGCGGGGATTCAAAATATGCCGAACCCTTTACTGCCCTGAATTCACCGTCGAATTTCACTTCTTCACCGAAGCCCGCAAGCACCCTGTAGTACGGTGTTTTAACGAAATTCCTTATCTCGCGCTCGCGTCTTACAACCATACCGAGCACGCAGGTCATTACCCGGCCCACCGCAATAGCGTTGTACCTGTCAGTCTTCATTGCCTGCTTTAGTGTATAACCATATTTAAGGGAAAGCGCCCTGGAAAAGTTGATACCCATCAGGTAATCTTCCTTTGCACGAAGATACGCGGCATCGGCAAGGTCATCATATTCCGAAAGAAGCTTGGCCTCCTTTATTCCGCGGAGTATCTCCTCTTCGGTCTGGGAATCTATCCAGACTCTTCTCTTTTCCTTGCTGTCAGGCACGCCTGCCATCCGGTCAACAAGCCTGTAAATATACTCTCCTTCACGTCCCGAGTCCGTGCAGACATATATTTTATCCACGTCCGGGCGAAGCAGCAGCTGCTTCACAATTTTGAATTGATCAGCAGCGCTTTCTATAATCTCATACTTATATTCCTTTGGTAAAAAAGGCAGAGTATCAACCGTCCACTTCTTGAGTGCCGGGTCATAGGCTTCGGGATAGCACATGGTAACAAGATGACCGAAACACCAGGTAACGACGTACTGATCATTTTCAATACATCCTTTACCGTTTTCGCCCATCTTAAGCGCCTTGGCAAACTCCCTTGCCACACTGGGTTTTTCAGCAATAAAAAGACTTTTTCCCATTTTTACCTTTAATATTTCACGTCAATAATAAAGTTTATGCCCGTCAGCTAAACGGGCATAAAACAATTATTTTTTTGATTTATCTTCCATTTCGCTCATTTTCTTCTTCTGTGAGAAAATGATGATGAAGATCACAAGTGCAAGCACCGCAAGCATGATTACAACGATAAGTACAACACCAAGCACGCCGGTTTCCTGCTCTTTTGCCTTCTTCTCAGCTTCCTCTATGGTTGCTATGATGTCGGCATCAAACAATGATTCATCACTGCAGTATGCATTGTAAAGCAGTCCGTCCTTTACGCCGTAAACCTGGGTAAAGGTATCGCCCTCCTTCATTATCATGGAGCAGGTGATGATGTTTCCTTCACGTACGTAGCTTCCCTTCCAGGCACTTGCCTCGGTAGGATCGGCTTCCTTTATCGTAACGCTGAAGCTTCCGTCATCCTTGAAGCTGATGTTTGTGTGGGTATCGTTAACCTTAGCATTGAAAAGCTTATCATCCGGAATCTTGTCTTTTCCCTTGTCATATGCAAAGTATAAAAGGTAATCTCCTTCAATATAGCCCTCGGATTTTCCGCCTGCCTCATCATCGAAGGTAACGACTCCGTCCTTTAGTTCATAGGTACCCTTCATACCCCTGTTATTGTAAAAATTCCCGTTGGCTTCAAGCCTGTAGAAATTATAATTGGGGTGCACAGTCACCATGCTGTAATAGGTTGTTGCGGTTTTTACATGCTTTCCGCATGCCGCAAACAAACTCACGCAGCACAGAAAAGCCATGAAAAGCGCAAAAATTCTTTTTTTCTTCATCTTATTCATAGAGAGGATACTTATCGGTAAGAGACTTAACGATAGCCTTAGCCTCTTCTGCCTTAGCCTCATCCTCGGGATTCTTGAGAACAAGTGCGATAGCCTCTGCGATCTTGTCCATATCCTCAGTGTTCATGCCACGGCTTGTAGCTGCTGCGGTTCCGAGACGAAGTCCTGAAGTAACGAAGGGCTTCTCGGGATCGTTGGGGATGGTGTTCTTGTTGCATGTGATATGTACAGCATCAAGAAGCTTCTCTGCAACCTTACCTGTAAGACCTACGCTACGAAGGTCAACAAGCATAAGATGGTTGTCTGTTCCGCCTGAAACGATGTCGATTCCACGGCTCATAAGACCCTTGCAGAGTGCCTGGCAGTTGTCAATGATGTTCTGTGCATATACCTTGAATGAAGGATCAAGTGCCTCTTTGAAGCAGACAGCCTTTGCTGCGATAACATGCATAAGAGGTCCGCCCTGGATTCCGGGGAATACGCTTCTGTTGAATTTATGCTCGTCTGCGAAAGCCTGGCTTGAAAGGATCATGCCACCACGAGGTCCGCGGAGAGTCTTATGTGTGGTAGTTGTTGTAACATGTGCATAGGGAATGGGTGACTCATG
>JAFRWN010000161.1 GCA_017437965.1 Lachnospiraceae bacterium | reverse complement strand
TTATGTCGGTATCATCCAGACCGCAAGAGCTTCAGGGCTTAAGGAGTTTCCTCTCCCCTACGCAATGACCAACTGCCACAATTCACTCTGTGCGGTCGGCGGTACCATAAATGAGGATGACCATGTATTTGGTCTCTCAGCAGCAAAGAAATTCGGCGGAATATATGTTCCTGCCAACCAGTCCGTCATCCACTCCTACGCAAGGGAGGCACTTACAAAGTGCGGTGGTATGATCTTAGGCTCCGATTCCCACACCCGCTACGGTGCTCTCGGTACCATGGGCGTAGGCGAAGGCGGACCCGAGCTTGTCAAACAGCTTCTTAAAAATACCTGGGACATCAATATGCCCGAGGTTGTTCTTGTATATCTTAAAGGCACTCCCAGAAAGGGAATCGGTCCTCATGATGTTGCCATCGCTCTTGTCGGCGCTACCTTCGGCAATGGTTTTGTAAAGAACAAGGTGCTTGAGTTTGTCGGCCCCGGCGTTAAAAACCTGCCCATCGATTTCAGAAACGGTATCGATGTAATGACAACCGAGACCACCTGTCTCTCTTCTATCTGGGAAACCGACGAAATCACTAAGGGCTTCTATGATGCACATAAGCGCGGCGAGTTCTATAAGGAAATGAAGCCGGGCAACGTTGCATATTATGATGCATGGATTGAAATCGACCTTGACAAGATGGAATCCATGATCGCACTGCCCTTCCATCCCTCAAATGCCTACACCATCCATGAATTTCAGAAAAACGCAAAGGAAATTCTTGCAAAGGTTGAGGAAGAGGCTAAGAAGAAATTCCCCAAGGCAAAATTCGAACTTCAGAATAAGGTTGACGGTGACAAGGTTATGGCCAGCCAGGGTGTTATCGCAGGCTGCTCGGGCGGTACCTTCGACAATATCGATGAGGCTGCCGCTATTCTTAAGGACGGAAATACTGGTAACGGTTACTTCTCGCTTTCCGTATATCCTACCAGCGTTCCTGTTTCACTCGAACTTACAAAGACAGGTGCTACCGCCGAGCTTCTTAAGGCCGGCGCGATCATCAAGCCTTCCTTCTGTGGTCCTTGCTTCGGTGCGGGTGATGTTCCCGCAAACAACGGTCTTTCTATCAGACATACCACCAGAAACTTCCCGAACCGCGAGGGTTCTAAGCCCGGTGAGGGCCAGATAGCAGGCGTTGCTCTGATGGATTCACGTTCTATCGCTGCAACCGCTCTTAACGGCGGCGTTATCACTGCGGCTACTGATATTGATTATGATTATGAGCCCCATGAGTATCATTTTGACAGTACTGTCTATGATCACAGGGTATATAACGGCTTTGGAAAGGCTGATCCTTCGGTAGAGCTCATCCTTGGTCCCAACATCACAAACTGGCCCGAGATGGATGCTCTTACAGACAATATGCTTGTAAAACTTGCTGCAGTGATCCACGATCCCGTAACAACCACAGACGAACTGATTCCTTCGGGTGAGACTTCATCCTACAGAAGCAATCCTCTCCGTCTTGCTGAGTTTGCACTCTCCCGCCGTGTTCCGGACTATGTTCCGAATTCAAAGGCTGTGAATGCTGTTGAGCAGGAAAGACGTAAAGGTGCTGCTCCTTCAGAGATTGTTGAGGTACTTAACAAGGTCGGCGACGGTGCTTTGCTTGTAAAGAACACTCAGTTCGGTTCATGTGTATTTGCCAACAAGCCCGGCGACGGTTCGGCACGTGAGCAGGCTGCTTCATGCCAGAAGGTTCTCGGCGGCTTCGCAAATATCTGCTATGAATTTGCTACCAAGCGTTACCGCAGCAACTGCATCAACTGGGGTATTCTTCCTTTCACGATTGATGAGGAAACCGCATTTGATTATGCAGAAGGCGACTATGTATATATTCCTGATGTACGCGCAAAGATTTCCGCAGGTGAAGAAGTATTTCCGGCTAAGGTGATCACTGCTTCAGGCGATGTTAAGGATATCACAATGTATATCAAGGGACTTACACCCGACGAGAAAGAAATCATACTTGACGGATGCCTCATCAATTATTATAAGAGGTCGCTGTAAAAAAGCAGGCTGATGTCTGCTGAAAAAAACTAAAAACTATAATATGTAATATTAATTCGCAGATCATGGAAACAGCTCACGCCTAGCGCATGAAAAGCTTATTTTTCTGTTATCGTCATGCTTCGAAAAGAGCATGCTTGAAAAATCACAACTCGCTTCGCTCAAACATGGTGATTTTTCGGCGCATAAATCTCAGCATTTCCGACAACGAAAAATATAGCTTTTCTATGCTTAATGTCGGCTTTGAGCTTTTTCCATGCTCTGCTCTGTATCTAAAATATGCAGTATAAGAGCATATCCGTTCATACTGCCCGGAGACGACATTAAGCATAACAGCTCTATATTTTTAATCATTTTCGATGTTGAGGTTTAGCCCGCAGAAAATCAGCTGTCTGAGCGCAGCGAGTTCTGATTTTCAAGTGGCTGTTTTTTCCGAAACATGAAAATGATATGAAAATAAGAGCTGTGTGCGCTAGTCGAGGGCAGGTATGGGCGGATATGCGAGAATAAAAAATCAAGAAAGGGAACTTACATGGAAAAGATCAAAATGACCACCCCCATCGTCGAGATGGACGGTGACGAAATGACAAGAATACTCTGGAAGATGATCAAAGACGAACTGATTCTTCCATTCGTTGATTTAAAGACTGAATACTATGACCTTGGACTTGTCGAGAGAGACAAAACCTCTGATCAGGTAACGATTGACTCTGCAAATGCCACAAAGAAGTATGGTGTTGCAGTTAAGTGTGCCACCATCACTCCCAATGCACAGAGAGTTGAGGAATATAAGCTCCACCAGATGTGGAAAAGCCCGAACGGAACCATCCGTGCGATGCTTGACGGAACCGTATTCCGTGCTCCGATCATGATCGACGCTATCAAGCCCGTTGTAAAGAACTGGACCATGCCTATCACTATCGCCCGTCATGCCTACGGTGATGTTTACAAAAACACCGAGTTCCGAATTCCCGGAAAGGGCAAGGCTGAGCTTCTCTTTACAGGAGAGGACGGAACTGAAATGCGCGAGACTGTCTATGAATATGAGTGCCCTGGCGTGCTTCAGGCTCAGTATAACAAGGACAACTCAATTACCTCGTTTGCACACTCCTGCTTCAAATATGCACTTTCAACCAAGCAGGATCTGTGGTTTGCAACAAAGGATACCATATCCAAGAAATATGACCACACTTTCAAGGATATCTTCCAGGAGCTTTTCGATAAAGAGTACAAGGAAGAATTCGAAAAGGCAGGCATCACCTACTTCTACACCCTTATCGACGATGCTGTTGCACGTGTAATAAGAAGCAAGGGCGGATATATCTGGGCATGCAAGAACTATGACGGTGATGTAATGAGTGACATGGTTTCCACAGCCTTCGGATCTCTCGCAATGATGACCTCAGTGCTCGTATCTCCCGACGGAAACTATGAATATGAAGCAGCACATGGTACCGTAACCCGCCATTACTATAAATACCTCAATGGCGAGGAAACCTCAACCAACCCTATCGCAACCATCTTTGCATGGAGCGGTGCTTTCAGAAAACGTGGTGAAAAGGATGGTCTTAACGACCTTATCTCCTATGCTGACAAGCTTGAGGAAGCCTGCATCGATACTTTAAATGCCGGTATCATGACAAAGGATCTTGTCGGTCTTGTTGAGCCCGGATTCAAGGCTACTGCAGTAAATTCCAAGGAATTCATCCTTGCAATCAAGGAAAGACTTGCAGCAAAGCTTTCATAAGAAATAATCCCAATCAAAATAACCTTTCCAAAAGAAATGCCGGAGAACTAAGTCTCCGGCTTTCTTTTTCTACATATAGAAGGACACAAAACTTGAACTGCTGTTAGTCATTAATTTCCAAAAAAGTAATTCCACATCTCGTCTTCATCAAGACCGTTATTTCCATTGTTGTTTCCACCATTGTTATTGCTACTGCTTTCCTTTTGCTTTGCTTCGTTAAGCTTTTCAGAGAATTCCTGGAATTTATCATAGTCATCAAGCTTGACGGTAAATTCTTTTTCCTGGTAGCTTCTGCTGTCTTCATCATATCTGAGGACAACTACTTCAGTTTCATCTCCGCCCCCAAGCTCTGCTATCGCTGCTTTGAGCTCAGTCATGTTCTTGATTTCCTTGCCATTTGCTTTAATGATAAGGTCGCCCTCTTCGATTCCTGCCTTGCCTGCAGCAAAATCGTCATCAGCATTGCTTACATAAACTCCCTGAGGCAGATGATATCTTGATGCAGTATATTCGTCAAGGTCATCACCTGAAATGCAGAGATATCCTTTTTCCTTATCGGTAAGAATAACAGGTGCTTTCTCGTTCATCATCTGCTCTACTTCGTCATAGACATCTGAGATCGGGATTGCATAGCAGACACCCTCTACGGAGCTGCTGGAAACCTTTGCTGAATTGATGCCGATAAGCTCGCCCTTCATGTTAAGAAGCGCGCCACCCGAGTTACCGGGGTTGATTGCTGCATCAGTCTGTATATATTCGTTTGAAATCGTACCGCCACTGTCTTTAGAAAGTGTAACTGTTCTGTCAAGTGCCGAAACAATACCTGTGGTTACGGACTGTCCATATCCGAGAGCGTTACCGATTGCCACAACCTGCTCACCAAGATCAAGCTTATCCGAATTTCCTACAACCGCTACACTGATCTTTGAAAGCATGTCTTCGGTCAGGTTTTTCATGCTGATACCGATTACTGCAAGATCACGGTCTTCATCCTGGCCTTTTACATAGGCATTTACAGGAGTGGGCTCATCAGAATCTTCATCGAAACTGAAGATTACAGTCAGTTCCTTGCTGTTATCAATAACATGGTTGTTAGTCAGTATAAGAAGTTCATCGTCTGTTTTTGCTACGATGACACCGGAGCCTGCGCTCTTGCTCTCCTGCTGGTATGTTCCCCAGATAGTTCTTACATCATTGATGCCGAGGTTTGTGATTGCCACAACGCTTGGCATGCACTTATCAACGATCTCGGGTATCGAGTAAGCAGCTGTACTGCTTTTTGAAGAGGTACTTTCCGTTGCATTGTCATCTTCATCGGCTTTGGTAAGCTTCACATCTACCGGGTTCTTTTCTTTCTCTTCGGTATCTGCCTGCTTTGTACTTTCCTCAGAAGAGCTTTCTTTGGTAAATTCTTTTTTCAATATATAATTTGAACCGTAAAGCGCTCCACCTGCAACAGTTCCGAAAAGTGCTGCCGAAAGAACTATTGCTACTCCCTTTTTGAACGCTTTTCCCGCACCTGATTTCTTCTTTACCGGTGCCGGAGCTTCTTCATAACTCCTTTTCTCGGGAACAACCTCATTCATTTCATTTTCAACTTTATTCTCTTCTTCATAAAATTCATCGCTCATGTCTGATACCTTCCTTTCTGAGCTCTCTCACGTTTCATGGTTTTAGTATAATACATAAATCTGGCAAAAATATGAAGAAAACTTTCTAAATATGTGTATTTTATGTGTCAATTCTGTGAAATGGTCACTTTTCAGCCTTAAACCTATTCCATAGGGTAGTAAAATACCAGTTTACCGACCATATCCGTGCCGACAGTCATGTCCGCACCGACTATTTTTTCACCGTCATTGATATATTCAATATAGCATATGTCAGATTCGCGGTCATCATTTATGGTTTCGTAGGTTTTAAAACCGTCAACATAGTCATAGCCTACATATACAGCATGCTCATCATAATATGAATAGCTTTCCGATATCAATCCGTTTCCGTCATATTCTGAGAGCTTCGTGTACCAGTAGCTGTCGTCATCCTTGAAGCAATATGCCTTTGTGCAGCGGTTATAATTATCATATTCAATATAATTCCAGAATGAATAGCGGTTTCCGGCTCCGTCAAAATCAACTCCGCTAATTATCCTTCCGTCTATGTCATACATGAACTGGCTGTAGGATAAAAGCTTGTCTTCGGCGTCGAAATACTTCACATCGGAAACATTACCTTCTTCATCATATTCATACTGAACAGTTTTTACGACATTCCCGAGGAAATCCTTGGTGTATGCACCATCCTCATATACGATGGCCTGCGGTCTGCTTATTTTCAGATTTCCGGTAGGAAGTATATACTTATCGGTAATCTCCTTGTCATGATCAATCTCAACAATATAGGTATCGTAGAAACTTTCACCGCCGGCTTCGGCTATCATATGTACATCACCGAGGGATTTAAGAAGCGCGTCGTTTGTCACTATCTTCTTATAATAAGAACCATGATAGTACATCGAATCCATGCCTGCCGAGTCCATCGAACTGAAGCCATCCACATGCTCCGCCTCACCGACATAAATATAGTCTATGTTATACTTCTCGATCAGTTCACGCACATGTTCAACATCGGTCGAGGTGTAGATATCAATAATATCATCATGTCTTTCAGTGTTTTCCGCAGGATAAGCGCCCTTGCCCGAGCTTCTCCAGAGCCACTCATGAGTCTGCCATCCGAGCACGGTCTCGTTACCTGTAAACACGGAAATCCTATTGAAGAAGGAATATGAAAGGCCGCACATTTCAAGCACTACCTTGTCTTCAGGCACATTTTCATTGATCCAGTCAATACCTGCCTTATCCTCCGCGCTTTCGCTCTTAAGGAAATCGGAAGCATCAAGCGAAGTATAATAGCCGCCCCAGAACCATGCATTTGTTGCCTCGAAGAAGTATCCGACAGTCGAGCAGAAAAGTATAAGACCGCAGATACCGATGATTTTCACCATCTTTCCGAGCCTGAAGCATATGAACCTTACAAGTATGTAGCTCATTGCAATCGCAAACATGATGTAAGCCTGGTAAGTCAGCTTGAACATTGTGTTTGAACGCTGGTATGCTTCTCCGTAGATATCCTTTACATATATGACTTCAGGAAGTATAACGAGTCCGATAGCGGAAAGTCCGATCGTAAGTGCGAAGAAATCTCCCTTGAGCACCTCGTCAAACAGTCTTGTAAAGTAATTCGAATCCTCGTCTTCCTCTCTCTTCCTTACTTTTGCAAGTGTGTAAACAAGAAAGCTTAGCACAAGCGTTGCCGGAAGTCCCCAGAGCACCATGAGCTGATAGAACTTTGTATGTCTGTCACATAATCCGATTCCGGTCGAAATACTGTCGAAGGACAGGGTGAACGGAAGCGAAACCAGAAAGCCTATGGCTAACATCTCAATCGTCTGAAGAAGTGTACAGAGACAGGCCTTGATACTGTAACGCATGCGGACAAGATTGATAAAGAAGAACGCAGCTACACATACAACGGTATAAATAGGGAAATCCCAGTAATTTGTCGTATGGAAAAGACCTACAAGGAAGGAACATGCAATCACATGAGGCGAAAGCATTTCTCTTACAATACTGATCTTAGGCACGATCATGTTGCCATCTTCATCATATTCAGGCTTCACTTTATATAAGGAAGGCTTTTTTTCAATTATCCATGCAAGAATTATTGCAAGTACGGTCATTACGAACATTGTATTGATTACATGCGCATGTAGATCCCCGAGAACAAAGGAATAGGACGGAAATTCATGTATAGTCTTGTCATTGGTCTCGGGATAATAACCGATATAACGTGTTGCATCCGGGAACCAGTAGCTGTAGATGTCAGTATCTCCCTTGATTCTCTGAACCTTGGGCCATATCCACTTGAAAATCGGGAAATGCATGTTACCGGCAAAGGAAACTGCGGTACCGCTGAGTACTCCGGCAATTGTTGAAATTGTTCCCTTGCTGCCCTTTACAAACTTCTTTCCGCGTTCAATACTCTCCTTCATGCTGCTTCTTACCAGGTTAGAACCGATCGAGAAGGGCATGGTGAAGCCAAAGCTTGCAAGGGTCATCAGCGAAAGATTGTAGCCAAAGCCGACCGAAACACCCGAAAGCCTTGTCAGATATGCAGACATATACTGTCCGACATAGTAATAATTGATGCTCTTTCCGGCATACCAGGTATCCTTCGGAGGCATGTATTCTGACTTTAAGATTGCTGTCATATAACCGTAGTCCATGAATCTTTCTGTACCGTAGGCGGCTGATTTGTAACCCTTAAGGTAGCACCAGCAGGTGAACAGAACAAAGAAGATCAGCTCGGCATTTATCATCGAGCAGACCTTATCTACAGTATAGGCTTCCTTAAGACGTATTTTGTTTTCTGAAAAACGGTTTTTGAAATAGAAAAGAACAAGGCTTAAAACCACAGTGATAGCAACGCTCATCAGGCAGTTTGACCTGGTGAATTTCATCAGCTTGAGGCTTGACATAAACCAGATAAACCAGCCCGAAACCGCAAGTCCCAGTGCTTTTCCGAAAACCCAGCCGTTATCGTGGAAGTTTCTGAAGAGCATAAGCGCAAGCGGCTGGAACAAAAGACCTAAAGCAAAAAGCGTCAGCCACCAGATAAGAACGACGGAAAACTCACTTCCGCCCATAAATTTCATATTAAAAAGGCAGATGACAAGTATCAGCACAGCCATCTTTGCGGTCTGTGCTATCAGTATGCCTGCCGTATTGTTAGTCTTAGTTTCCAATGCTTTCGATCCTCTTATTGATAGTTCTGAAATCCTTTAATGCCTGAATTCCGATTTTAATAATCTTCTTGATGTTGATGGAGTTTACTCCGCCCTGCCTGGGTTTGAAGGTGATATGCCTGTAGCATACCTTGAAATTCCACTTTTTCATAGCAGTACTGATTATTACATTCGGAAGGTTGTAATCATCATCAAAAAGTGCAAGGCATTTGCGAAGGGCATCCGGTTGCATCAGCCTGAACGGAGTATTTGCGTCTTTTACTCCTACGTGGAATATAGCAAAAATAACAGCCTTAAGTGTCTTGGTAACGATTATCCGCGAAAAACCGTCCTGCCTTCCGCTTCTCTCGCCTATCACCATCTGATATTTTTTTCTTCTTTTCCAGAAGGCTTCGAATTCATCCGGATCTGTCTGGCCGTCGGAATCAGTCTGGAATATATAATCCGCACCATTAGCAAGAGCAAATTTATAGCCATAGATCACTGCGCTTCCATGCCCCCCATTCGGTTTGTCAATTACCGAAAGAACCGGGTACTTTTCTTTAAGCTCATGAAGTATCACAAGGGTATTGTCCTTGCTTCCGTCATTTACGACCACAAGCCTTGAGCCCTCACCGTAATTTTCTGCCACTTTATGCCACTGTTTGATTACTTTTTCAATATTTGCCTCTTCATTATAGGCAGGTATCACTATATATAATTTGTCCATTTTCTCCCCCTTATCTTGCATTCACCTTGGTATCGAATATCCTGAAGGCCCACTCTCCGTCTCCTTCCGAATATACACAGCCAAAAGTCTGTGCAATTACATTTTCGTTAACTCTGTAATTTTCACTGTTTCTTACCGAATTGTCAACTACTATGAAACGTATGTTGTTTTCGGAAACAAGCTCTCTTAATTCATCGGATGATGCCGCCTCATACATAGCTTTTACCTGGGTCGAGCGGTAGTCTGTATCATAACCTGCGCTCCATGCATAATACGGCCAGCCGTAGTAAAGCATCGCACCTCCGAATACCAGGTTATTGAGAGAATACCAGTCGGTAAGCCATATATCCCTGGCATTTGAATTCTCCATTACCCATTTTGTGACCGGATCGTCCACGGAAAATTTCATGCTTCCGCTGTTTGCCGGTGAATTGCGCTTGATGAATACCGAAAGATCATATACTCCGGTAATCGTCAGAAGTACAATAAGTACCAGTGCAATAAACTTCTTGAAAAGCTCCTTTTTAGAGTACAGATAGTAAACAAAAGCGGCAATAAACATGGTAAGCAGCATGCAGCCCATCATTATATACTTATGGTTTACTGCTGTATCTGTCGTAAGCTGGAAGCACATTGCAAAAATGATCGGCGTTGTGAACGAAAAAAGTATCCAGCGGTAAATCGCGCCCACAATTAGTGCAGCAGAAAAAACAAGTATCACGGAAATACCGAGCAGAGATATCAGGAAATCAATCGATCCGAAAAGAGTCTTTACCTCAGCAAGATAACCGGGCTCCCATCTGAATGAAAAGGCGCTGGAAGTAATGAAGAACCTGGTCTGCGCAAATGAAAGTCCTACCGCTACTACCGCAGCCAGAAGATATTCAAACCTTCTGTCAGCAATAAAAGCAAGGAAAAACAGTACCATCAGGCAGGCAATCACACATGCACCGTTAAAGAATGCACACATGCCGATGATTAGTCCGACTGCAATTGCCCTTACAGGCTTTTTGACAAGCCATCCTTCCTTTCTCAGATACATTTCAACCAGTACCGAGAAATACGGAATCTTTTCGCTGTCGCCTTCTTTGTATATTCTCTTTACGGCATCAAAAACGTTCTGCATGAGAATAAGGATTGCAAGTAAAAGCATGGTAAGGCCGAGTGCAAGATGGCGCTGGTTTGCATATACATTTAAGTTGTAAAGACCCCAGTTTTCGTTGGCCGTGCTTCCGATGAACTCGGTATTCTTTTCAAGTGTATCATACATATCGGAAAACTTTCCGGGTATCTTTGCAATATAATCGAAAAAGCTTCTGCTGCTTCTGAAAAGAAAAAGGAAAACCGCAAGAACTCCGACAGCCTTTTTAGTAAAAAGCTTGACTGCAAGAGTATAAAGGAGCATGCAGACGCAGATGAAGAACAATATGCTCGGAATATTGAAGGCAAGGTCAAGGCGCAGTCCCATATGCTCCAGATTTCCGACAAAGAACTGGAACATGAAATGGTACTTTATATCCTCGCCTGCAAAATGGGAATAGGTTGTCGGGAAATTGTCTCCGTTCGAAAACGACCTTATCATATCGATATGGGTCGAAAAATCACTGAAAACACTTAATCCTACATTATAATTACCCTTGAGGTAGTAGAAAGACAATACCATGAGGAGCACTGCTATCGTGCCTGCAAACATTAAAACGATGAGCTCCGCTCCACCCATTCCGGAAAATGTTCCCTTGAAGCTTTCACCAAGTTTTTTCCTTTTTACTATTATTGCAATGATGATAAACAATATTGAGACGCCCATTACTATATAATCGGCATATAGAAGCGGATCTGCGACGCTACCCATCACATAAGCCAGAAAATAGGCAGGCCACGAAAGAAGCAGGGTTCCTGTAAGAAGACTTGCCGGAAACACAACAAAAAGAGACGGCACAGAAATTTTCTTTCCGCCCATGAAACTTTCTTCTGTATATTTAAAAATACCCGGCAGTGCAAGCTGACAGAACATAAGACCCGTCAGCAGGCACAGGAGCATATAAAAAATTCCTAACATACATTACACTCCGATTATTAAAACACTTCCACTAGTATACCATATATTCGGTGTTACTTACAATAATATTTCTTTTATTTAACAATTCTTTAATACTTTCGATATCGAGAGAATCAACTGCCATCCTTGCTTTTTTAAGGATTTCGCCGTCACGCAGGGGATCAGCAAGCACAAACTGTCTCTCACCGCTCTGCCTTAAACCGAAAAAGTCACCCGGTCCGCGAAGCTTCATATCCTGACCTGCGATAAAAAATCCGTCATTTGAGCCTGCCACTATTGAAAGCCTTTCCTTTGCTTCCTCATTTTCTGCCGAACACATGAAAATACAGTAGGACTGGTCAGCGCCTCGGCCGACTCTTCCCCTTATCTGGTGAAGTGATGCAAGGCCGAAACGTTCTGCATTCTCAATCATCATTACCGTAGCATTCGGGACATTGATACCGACCTCAATTACCGTTGTTGAAACAAGTATCTGCGTCTTTCCGGATGAAAAATCATTCATTTTCCGGTTCTTTTCATCCGCCTTCATCCTTCCGTTAAGATTGTCGATAACTATATCCTTCGGAAGCTTTTCGCGAAGGTCAAGCACATACTGCTCAACCGCAGCGGCCTCCAGGCTGTCGCTTTCTTCGATCAAAGGGCAGATAATATAGGCCTGGTGCCCTTCTCTTATCTGCTTTTCAATGAAACGATAAATTTTTTCCCTCATGGCTTCGTCACCGACAAGATTTTTGATCGGCTTACGATCCGCAGGAAGCTCGGCAAGCACGGAAATGTCCATGTTTCCGTAAAGCATCAGTGCATAGGTACGGGGAATAGGAGTCGCGCTCATTAAAAGCAGATGCACTCCCCTGCCCTTCATTTCAAGGGCTTCCCTCTGTTTTACGCCGAAACGATGCTGCTCATCTATCACTGCCAGGGCAAGATTTTTAAACACTACCTTGTCCTGAAGGGCAGCATGGGTTCCTACAACTATATCAGCCTCACCGCTTGAAATCCTTTCATACTCTTCTTTCTTCTGCTTTGCAGATAACGAGCCTTTAAGGAATGAGATTCTGAATCCCAGAGGTTCAAGCATCTTTTTGAAATATTCATAGTGCTGCTCGGCAAGTACTTCGGTCGGAGCCATGATACAGCCCTGATAACCGTTTGCCGCAGCTTCCGCAAGTGCGATAAGCGCAACTATTGTCTTTCCCGAGCCCACATCACCCTGAAGCAGCCTCTGCATTACGCTCTTTCCCGACATATCAGCAAATATTTCGGACAGGGCTTTCTTCTGATCCCCTGTAAGTTCCCATGAAAGACTGTTTATTATTTTTTCACTTATTTCGCTTCTGTTTATTATACAGCTGTTTGGTTTTGTGGTTTCCGAAGCCTTTAAAAGCTCCATATTTGAAAAGAAAGCGAAGAACTCGTCAAATACCATACGGCGAAGGGACTCTCCGAGTACTTTTTCATTCTTCGGAAAATGGATATCCTCAAGCGCATCACGGAGCGACGGGAGTTCAAATTCCTTTACAAGCTTTTGAGGCAGGTAATCTCTTAAAACCAGTTCGTCAAAAACCGTTCTTATCGATTTCCTGATAAGTGTCTGGTTGAGACCTGTTGTGGACTTGTAGACAGGCTTAAGATTCTTAAGCATATCAAAATACTTTTCCCTAGTAAAAATCTCTGGATGCGCAAGAAAAAGCTGTCCGTTCTTTAAAGTCACTTTACCGCGGAAGATCAGTTTATGTCCAAGCTTTACCTGGTTTTTAATGTAGGGCGCATTGTACCAGCGGAGTCCGATAACCCCTGTATTGTCGCGAAGGGTTGTTGAACAGATACGGTAGCTTCCGGCTGTGATATATCTCAGTTCAGAATTTACCATTCCTTCAACCGAAACAAGCTCTCCCACCCTGCATTTGTTTACTGCTATCGGCATGCCGTAGGTTTCATATCTGAAGGGATAATGCGTGATAAGTCCGCCGACGTCGGTAATGCCAAGCTTTTCAAAGCGCTTTGCACTTACGTCACCGATGCCTTTTACATTAGTCAGTTTGTCACGGGTTTCAAGCATTGATCCTCCTCACACCAAAAAACAGCCAGCGGAGTGCTCCGCTGACTGCTTGTATTTTCATTATTGTCTGCGGCATTTATTCTACAGAAACAATGTAATAATATACCGGCTGTCCGCCAAAATGTACTTCAACATCGATATCTTCAAAAACCTCGGAAACCTTTTCAGCGAGAGCATTTGCATCATCCTCGGTGATTCCTTCACCATAGTAGATAGAAATCAGCTCTGCGTCCGCATCCTCTGCCATCGTCCTGATAGTTTCAAGTGCGGTTTCTTCAATACTCCTGCTGACAGCAATTATCTTCTTGTCATCAAGGCCCATGATATCGTTAACATGGATATTCTTTCCGTCAAGGAAGGTATCCCTTACTGCATAGGTTATCTGGCCTGTCTTTACGGACGAAAGGCTTTCTGTCATTGCCTCTTCGTTTTCCTCTGCCGACTTGCCCTCAAAGAAATTGATCATAGCCGAAATTCCCTGGGGGACTGTCTTTGAAGGAATAACCACAACATTCTTGTCCTCGGTAAGATGGCTTGCCTGGGTTGCAGCAAGAATGATGTTACCGTTATTAGGTAGAATGAAGATATTGTCCGCATTGACCTGCTCGATAGCCTTCAGCATGTCCTCTGTGGAAGGATTCATGGTCTGGCCGCCTTCGATTATATAGTCGACACCGAGGCCTTTGAATATCTCATTGAGACCTTCACCTACCGATACGGCGATAAATCCGTTATCTTTTCTCGGTGCGGGCTTTTCTTCCTTTACAGGCTCTTTAACCTCTTCTGCGGGTGCTTCTTCTGCCTTCTCGCCTGTGATTGCTTCATGATCAGGATTCAATGAACCGGTAATTACCCTTTCATTATGTTCCTCGCGCATGTTGTCAATCTTCATGCTTGTGAGCTGACCATATTCCAGAGCCTTCTCAAAAGCCTGACCGGGATGGTTTGTATGTACATGTACCTTGACAATATCATCAAGTGCAACACATACTATCGAATCACCGATCGACTCAAGGAAAGCTTTGAATTCAAGCTCCTGGGGAAGAAGGAATTCCTTCTCAAGCATTATGATGAACTCGGTACAATAACCGAATTTGATATCTGCGGTCGAAATGTCGTTGCTTGCGGCACCCTTGGGTGAAGCTGCCCTTACCGGAGCTGCCTCAGACTCAAAGCTGATCTCAATATCGGGATTCAGGAAAGCATCCTTCATTCCGTGTACGAGCTCGATAAGTCCTGTACCGCCCGAATCCACAACGCCTGCTTCCTTAAGCACGGGAAGAAGCTCGGGAGTTTTCTCAAGAGCAACCTCCATTGCCTTAAGCACATCCTGGCAGAAAGGAATGAAATCAAGGTCCTCATCCTTCTCGTCAGACAGGGTAAGAAGCTCGGAAGCCTTTTCGGAAGCAGCCCTTGCTACTGTAAGGATAGTTCCTTCCTTGGGCTTCATTACTGCTTTATAGGCTGTCTCAACTGCCTTGTCGATTGCAAGCTTGAGCGCATATACATCAACCTTTTCGAACTGACCGAGCACCTTGCACAGGCCACGCAGAAGCTGGGAAAGGATAACACCCGAGTTACCTCTTGCACCTCTTAATGATCCGCTTGAAATTGCCTTTGCAAGCTCTGCCATTGTAGGATTGTTAAGCTTGTTGACTTCCTTTACGGCAGACATTATTGTCATTGTCATGTTCGTTCCCGTGTCACCGTCAGGTACAGGGAATACATTCAATTCGTTTATTATCTCTTTTTTTGATTCAAGACGCTTTGCTCCTGTAAGGAACATCTTCTTAAAGAGCACTGCGTCAATTGTAACAGCTGGCACTTTTAAAATCCTCCTCAGTCAATGATGCGTACGCCTTCTACTATTATCTTTATGTCACTTACTTTCAAGCCGGTAAAATCCTCAAGCTTATATCTTACATTGGAAATCAGGTTTTCACATACTGCCACGATGCTGACACCGTAGGAAACGATCACATGAAAAGCAATCCTGATCTCATTATTTACGATAGAAACATTTACGCCCTGTGTAAGAGATTCTTTGTTGAGAAGCTTAACGATACCATCCTTAACTCCGACGCTTGCCATGCCGACAATACCGAAGCATTCTACCGCTGCCGAGCCTGCGTACTTAGCTACAACACTCGAATCGATAGTCACTTCACCGGAATTTCTCATAATTGTACCATCCATAATAACCTCTTTCCGAAGCAAACTTCTAGTTAGTGTATATATTATACAATTAAATTCCAAATTAGTAAAGCAAAAAAGCATAAAAAATGGGTGTTACTGACGTAGCACCCACGCTTTCAAGCTTAAGCTCTCTCTACCTTACCGGATCTAAGACAAGCTGTGCAAACATGCATTCTCTTAACACTTCCGTCCTGTTTGATCTTGACAGACTTAACATTTGATTTCCACTCTCTGTTAGCTCTGCCGGAAACCTGACTTCTTGTTATACTGATCTGTCTTCCGAAAAGTGCACCCTTTCCACAAACGTCACATTTTGCCATGGCTAGCACCTCCTTTGCAAAATTATGGGTTATTAGAAACCGTAACAGTCGTATTCTACCAAAAAACTCTGATAAATGCAAGCATTATTTTAAAAAATATTTTTCGCCTGATTATTTATTGTTTGCCTGGGCATCTACCGCTTCTCTGGCTACCTGATCAACAACCTCATCAAGATTGTCTCCGTTCTTAAGCTTCTTGATGCGCTTTGATATTTCAGGGATAAGGTCGATGCATCTTGTAAGTGCATCCTGCTGCTTGATGTTAAGTACCCTTATCTCATCTCCCTCGATGATGATAACACAGTTTGCGGACATTTTTCCGCCGATGGCACCCGAGGTTTTGTTCTTGTCATCGGTACCGCCATTAGTGTGCTTCTTTGTAAATCCGCCGCCGCCGACACCGAAGGTAACATCCATGATCGGGATAAGTATAGTTCCGTTGGGAAGGGTCATTGCCTTTCCTACTACAGTTTCAGAGCTTAAGAAGCCCTTCATGTTTCCGAACAGACTCTTGAACATTTCATCAAATTTCTCGTTAGCCATAATTTGTTATACCATCCTTTATTTTTTCTATGTTTTTCATTGTATCATTCTTCAGGGCTTTAGCGTTCTTAATGAACTGCCTGAACTGTTTTCTGAGATATAGTCTCAAAGCCTTTACCACTATATAGCCCAGAACGATGCGGCCGTTAAAATAAGCTTTGCCTTTTATCGTTTTTTCCTCAAAATTGGGCATCAGGGTGAAAGTTTCATAGTAGTTCTCGTAGAACTGTGAAAGAACTGCGAAGATATAGCCCGTTACCGCCGGATCGTCAAGTCCGAGTTCCAGATCTCCCATCAGTTTTTGCGGCTTTATATGTTTGATCACCTTGAACATAAAGGTCTTTGTCCAGACAAAGGAGTTCTTGGTGGATTTTCTGCTTAAAAAACGGAATATGGCAGAATTCTCATCCGCAAGCGCGCAGGTCGTATTGTCAACCACATAAACCGCTCTTTCGACCACGTTTCCTATTTTGTCGATCAGCGGAGTATCGTCCTTTTCTTTTTCCTCTTCCTTTTCTTCCGCTTCTACTATTTCCGGTTTTTCTTCTTCTTTCTTTTCCGCTTCTTTTTCAGGTTTTTCTTCCCCGGGCTCAGTCTTTGCCTCGGAAATCATATGTCCGCTGATTTCCTCCTGTTCCTCCTCTTCTTCCTTTCCCTTCTTTTTTTTCTTCTTTTTAGGGAAGACCCGGAGTCCGAAGAGTTTCGCGGCATAGTCAAGCTTGTTGTCAACAACGTTCAGATAAAACCTGATGAAAAGAAGCCACCCGACCTTTATTTTGGCATTGGCTTTTTCGTCAAAGCTTACTTCGCCTTCATAATGTATCGGTGCGATCAGTATTATCAAAACCAGAAGGAGCACAAAGCACAGAATATTGAGAAGTATCAATCCGATGATCTTAAGTACCGAAAGAAATACACCCATACTTCTTTTCCTTCTATTTTTTTATTTTTCAAGATTCAGACCGAAAAGCCTTATTGATGCTGTCTTTTCAGCCTCATCCTTACAATTATCAAGAGTAAATCTCAGATAGTTCATTACCTCTGTATGCGAAACAAAGAACACGGGAAGTTCCTTAAGAACCGAAGCCATCACGGCACGGCGGTAGGTCTTGTCCTTTTTATCAAACACAGCCTTAAGTTCCTCTGAAAGCTTCAGAAAGGCTGCATTTACAGTATCTTCCGTACATTCGGTAATGTCTATTCCTTCATCAAGCTTCACGAATTCGGAGCTTGACATCAGCTTTTCAGCACGCAACAGCGAATCAAGTGCCAGACTGTCATCTGCCTGTATGCTGTTTTTAAACGAATCAAGTCTTCCCTCTGCCGCAGCAATCTTTCCGGAAAGCTTTTCCATCCTTCCCTCAAGCTTTGCAAAGCATTCATCGGAAACGGTAGTGTCAAGTGCGGTATATTCCCCATCCTTAAGCACCTTTTCGAAAGCATCGCTTACCATTTCGGTACAGGGCTTTATCGTTTCCTTTACCTTTGCCTCACCCGAAGCAAGATTCGCGGTAAGGAAAACTGTCGCAAGGTCATTTAACATCTCCATCATGCTCATGCAGAGCTCGCTCTTCACAACAAGCATATCACTTATTTCATCTAGAAGTGATGCATATTCCTCATAGCTCGCCTGAGTAATGTTCTTATAATCGATTTCTTCAAATATATCGATATATTTTCTGATTTCTGAAGGAATGCTGTCATTTCCTTCGGTTCCGAGCCCCGCAGCCGAACGTATCATATATACATGGGAATCTAGGCTGTTCTTTTCAGAACCCTTATATACGGTAAAGCTTTCCTGCAGAAGATCGAAAAACCTGTTCGATGTCATCCTTACCGGCATGCATGAAAGCATGTCACGGATTCTGAGGTTTACCTCCATGTTATCCTTCGGCTCGAATATGTACTGAAGTATCTTTCTGGCTTCTTCGTCATTATCGGTTGCAGGAAGCTCCTCACCATAGCGGAGCTCAATACGATTAAGTATATACTCATGGATGCCGAAATAATCCGTGCAGGCACTGAGCATTTCCATATGGTCGATCACCGATGAACGCAGTTCCGAAAGCTCCGAATAAACTTCTTCGCTGTCAGTATCATCCACAAAAAGCTTTCTAGCGGCAGATACTATTTTTTCAATACTCTCTTTCTGTTCGCCTATGCGGTCATCGCCCGCATCATACAGACTCTCATAGGTATTGAAATATTCCATGGCAAAGTTGATAAGCGCCATGTTCTGATAGTCATCCGCAAGTGCGGCGGAAAAACTTTTAAATTCACTTTCCATCCTTATTCACCTCTTCAGGATCCACAAGAACTCTGACCACATGTGTGTGGGTATAGAGGTGATCCATGCAATATTCGTAATTTCCTTCGCATTTTGAACAGAAACGGAACTCAAGATCGTCTCCGTCAAGCTCTGTGCGGCCGCAGACCGCACATTTATGTCTGGTTATAGGCTTAACGGAACCGTCCATCGACCTGTTACCTGCCATCGTTCTGGCATTTTCAGCCTCGCCACGCCTGTAAGACGTCTGGTACTGTCTTCTTCTGATCGCATCGGCCAGCCGGTTCGTTCCGTGCTTTTTGGCATTGATATAGAAAATAATGAAGTTAAGCATCGAAACAACACAGAGTATTGTTCTTACAACGCCTGCCTTCCAGCTGTCTCCGCCCTGAAGGAAGCAATCCACAATGTTGTAGATCTCGACTCCTACATAGATATAGGCAAGATATTTGATCTTTATCGGAATGATAAAGAACAGAAGCACGCTTGCCTCCGAAAAAATCACGGCAAAGGCTAAAAACATTGAAAGATTGATATATTCAAGGTTCGGCAGATAATAATGAAGCATCGCCATCAGTTTGTTCAGGGCTCCGTAGGAACCATATAAGGGCTCACTGATGATGTAGATTATCACAACTGCCAGCACATTGAAGAACACTCCCGAGAAATAAAAGAGGTTGAAACGGAAGCTTCCCCAGAACTTTTCAAGCGTTGAGCCTATAAAATAATAGAACCAGACACTTATCAAAAGGAAGAATATATCATAGTCCGGAGCCTGGATCAGCCAGCTGACTATTCTCCAGACCTGGCCTTTAAGTATCTTGTCAACATCAAAGCAAAGGTAGGTACCGTAAAGGTCCACTCCTTTTGCTCTTCCGATAAGGTAGATGAAATAGCCGCAGATATAAAGCATTACGACATACTTCATCAGGTTTACAATTGCGTATTTGCCGAATTTGTTTTTCAGCTTATTATACATTACACTTTCCTCGAAACATAAAAATACTACTATATTATACATGGAAATACTCTTCTTGTAAACTTATTTTATGCTAAAATTTGCCTTTTAATACAGTTTTTGCTTTTTTTTGACGGCATGCTGTGGTATACTTGGCTTGTTGTGACATAAAGACTTATTTATAAAAAGGAAAGTTATCATGGCATTCGATGGTTTTACCGTCTCCGCACTGGTTAAAGAAATAAAGGAAAAGCTGGTCGGAGGACGTATCAATAAAATTGCCCAGCCGGAAAAGGACGAACTGATCATCACGGTGAAGAACTATGACAATTACCGTCTTGATATCTCGGTTTCGCCTTCTCTGCCACTTTTGCGCTTTACAGACGAGAACAAGCCTTCTCCAGCGGTCGCTCCCGCCTTCTGCATGCTCCTTCGCAAGCACATAGGCTCCGCAAGGATACTTGATGTGGATCAGCCCGGGCTTGAAAGAGTTGTCCGTATCCGCCTTGAGCACCTTGACGAAATGGGCGATATCAGACAGAAATGGCTGATGATAGAGCTTATGGGCAAGCATTCAAACATTATTTTTACCGATGAGGAGTTCAAGGTTCTCGATTCGATAAAAAGAATCCCCTCTTCTGTCAGTTCAGTACGTGAAGTACTTCCGGGAAGGGATTATTTCATTCCAAAAACCGATGACAAGCTTGAGGCGGAGGGACTTTCCCTTGCTGACTTTACTTTGGCACTAAAGAAACATAGTTGTGATATACACAAGGCCATATATTCATCATTTACAGGCTTTTCCCCTCTTATTTCTTCAGAGATATGCTTCCGCGCAGGAGTAAATTCTTCTTTAAATACTGAAGAACTCGGAGATAATGAAGCTGAAAGCCTCTATGAAATCTGTGGGCTGTTCCTTAATAACGTGAAGTCGGGTAATTATGAGCCTTGTATTATTTATAATAGTTCTACCGCTGTAGAGTATGCGAGTTTCCGACTTCTTTCCTATGAAAATGAAAATTATTCCAGTGAAAAATACGGGAGCATGTCTTCTCTTCTCGGAAGCTTTTACGCAATGAAGGAAAAGCAGTCAAGGATTTCCCAGAAGTCACAGTCCCTCCGGAAATCACTGTCAAATGCCATAGAACGTACCTCAAAAAAGATCGACCTGCAGCTTACCCAGCTGAAAAGCACTGAAAAGCGCGACAAGTATAAGGTCTATGGCGAGCTAATCTCCACCTATGGCTATACTGTAGAGGAAGGCTCAAAGAATATGAGCTGCATTAATTACTATGACGGTAACGAGATCACTATTCCTTTGGATGACACAATACCGGTAATGGCCAACGCGAAGCGCTATTTTGACCGCTATGCAAAGCTTAAGCGTACCTTTGAGGCAGTTACGGAGCAACTTGAAAACTCTAAGGAGGAGCTCTACCACCTTCAGTCAATACAGAACTCAATGGACCACGCCCTTACAGACGATGACCTTAACCAGATAAGGCGTGAGCTGGAGGAATATGGTTATGTGCGCAGGACTGCTTCTACTAAAGGAAAACAAAACCCAAAAGCCCAGAAAGGTCTGAAAAGTTCTTCAAAATCACTTCCCTTCCACTACCGTACTCCCGAGGGCTATGATATATATGTGGGAAGGAACAATTACCAGAACGACGAACTCAGCTTCAAGATGGCAAACGGTTCAGACGGGTGGTTCCACTCAAAAACCATTCCGGGTTCGCATGTAATTTTGAAGAACAAGGGTGAGGAAATACCCGACAAAGAATTTGAGTATGCCGCAGCGGCTGCCGCATATTACTCTTCCGACAAGTCCGGAGGAAAAATAGAAATTGATTATCTCGAACGCAGAAACCTTAAAAAGCCTGCAGGCGCAAAGCCCGGCTTTGTTGTATACTACACCAATTTTTCGATGGTTGCTGCCGCAAGCCTTGAGGGACTTACGGAAGTAATTGATTAGAAAGGATTTACAGAAATGATTTTATCAGACCAGCATATGCACTCCACCTTTTCAACCGACAGCAAGGTACCTCCGGAAGTACTGCTTGATACTGCAATCTCCCGCGGACTTAAATCCATCACCATTACGGACCACATGGACTGTGAATGGCCAGAAGATAATACTCTTTATATCTTCGATGAGCATGAATATTTTGAAAAACTAGGCAGATTGCAGTCGGACTACAGCAGTAGAATTAAATTGAATATTGGAATGGAGTTCGGTTTCAGAAATGAAGATGATGTAGTTGAGAAAATCGACAAAAGGTGGAATGAGCTTAAAGACCTTCCTTTTGACTTCATTATCGGTTCGACCCATCTTTATGATCATGGTGACCCTTACTTTCTCAAGTTCTGGGAAGGCCATAATGCATACCAGAGGCTGATGCAGTACTATGAAGCCACCTTGTTCAATGTTGAGCATTACAGCGGATATGATGTCTATGGTCATCTGGATTATGCAGCAAGATATGTTCCTGCGGGTGCCCATATCGAG
>JAFRWN010000160.1 GCA_017437965.1 Lachnospiraceae bacterium | reverse complement strand
TTGTCAGGTTTCGTTTCGTTGGAACTGTCTGTGAAAAGCGTACCGGAAGGTTCTGCACACAGACGATCATCTGCCTTGATGGCCGCCATATTTTCTTCCGTAAAAACCGGTGTCTCCCAAAGCGACGTTCTTTTGAACGCGCAGCAGAAGCGACAGGAGGCACAGTCTTCTTTTTTCAGTATCTCTCCAAGCATATCCCAATATCCTTAAATCTGTTTTACCACGTACTTCTCAATCATATATTCCGGGCAGTAGGACATTTTTGCGCGGCGTAAGCCTTCGACGCCTAAGTCCTCTTCGCGGTTAATGTATTTGTAATCCTTGCAACAGAGCAGGGTAAATGCGTTGCAGAGGAGCTGGTAGACACCGGTAATGTCCTTGCGTCCCTTCTCAATCACTTCATCCATGCATTCATCATTTAATGCAACGCCTGCGGCATAGCCGACCACGGTGCCTCTTACATAAACCACGATGCCTTTCATTTCCAGTTCTTCAAAATGAGAGAGGTAGAATTTGATTGCCTCGTGCTCACGCGCAAGCAATTCATCGGGGCCGTCGGCAAGGCGGCTTTTAATCCACTCCATCTGGAAAACCATCACATCGGTCATGTTTTCCTCGGAGATGTCTTCAATCCGGACATGTCCTTCATATGCGGAATAAAAGGCCCGAACCCGGTTTCTTTTATCCCTGAGAGCCTTACCCGGCAGGACTCTTAATGATTCCGCTGAGTAGACATACTCTGCATAATCACGGGAATACTCATATTCAAAGGCAGTCGGATAGCTACTTTCCAGCAGGGTTTTAAACGCTTCCGTCGCGGTATAAAAGACTGCCTTGCAGCCGTGCTCTGCAGCATCCTCAAGAAGAAGGTCTATGCTGCGACGGAATTTTGCCTCACCTTCGGGAGAAGAGATATTAAAATCTCCAAGCGGAGCCAGGTAATACCGCTCCCCGGTACAGTCAAGCGCGCTTCTGTGTACATATAGCACGTCATCCGCGATGGCATATTCATCTCCGTACTTCATCGAAAGTCCCGTCATCAGGATCAGCGAATGCTGGCACGACGAAGAACCGTATCGCTCAAGATACGGGCGGAGGATCTCTTTATCTTCAATTGTTACGGGTTTAAATTCCTGCATATTTTTCTCCGTTAATAAGATTTTAAGAAAATCAGAGAACCATGTAAAGAAAAAAACACATTCTTTTGGTCGTAGAAAGTGTATTTTTTGCTATTCTGCGCTGTTTCATGTTATAATAAAATGCTTTATTGTGTAAAAGGTCGGGGTATCTTTATGTTTTATTTGTTCTGCTTTATCGTTTCGTTAATACTGTTGCTTTATGTGCTGGGTTATGGGAAAAATCTGGACAACAACCTGATTTTTCTTATGATTGTTCTTGCGGTCGGAAACGGCGGCTATCTGGCACTTCAGCTTTCGGTGAATCTGTCCGAAGCGATTCTGGCAAACGATTTAACCTATGTTTCGGGCGCCTTCGGTCCCCTTCTTGTATTTTTCCTGATCTGTAATATTTGTCGAATTCGAATTCCGAATGTGGTGCGTATCTTCCTGTATGCGCTCCAGATTTTTGTGCTGGGTTGCGCGCTTACGGTCGGAAAATTCGACTTTTTCTACAAGACTGTCGAAATCGCAAACGGCCCGCAGGGCACCTACCTTGTGAAGACC
>JAFRWN010000016.1 GCA_017437965.1 Lachnospiraceae bacterium | reverse complement strand
GTAGAGCTTACCACTGAAATGCAGAGCTTCAGCTATACCTTCACGATGGGTGCAGAAACCGATTCCGATACATGCCTTGAGTTCAACCTTGGTGCCCAGGGATCGGCAGCAGCAGTTACACTTGCAAATGTTGTCCTTAAGGAAACAGGCGGAACCAGAGTAAGCGGAAACACAAAGAAGGTACGTGCGGACGGAAACTATGTATATAACGGAAAATTCCAGGAAGGCAAGGGAAGACTTGCATACTGGGAAGTTGCAGGCAAGGATAAAGAATATGTTTCCGTAACAAACGAAAATAATGAAAGAAAACTCAAGGTTGTTGCTCCTGAAGGAACAAGCGATCAGAATCCTATCATTATCAAGCAGACAGGACTTCCTCTTGCGGAAGGAACATATTCACTTTCTTTCAGTGCCTATATGGAGAAGTCGGACGAAACCAAGCTTGGTATTGCTGTAGGCAAGTATCTTGATGCAGTTACACTTGACGATAACTCAAGCTCGAAGTACAGTTCGGTTATAACTTACAAGAGCGGTGAGCCTGCAGAATTTTCGCTTGTATTCAATGCTCCCGGAACCTACTATGTGGATGATATAATGCTGACTGAGGATGCCATGGTAAAGAATGGTTCCTTCAACGCAGGTATGTCAGGTTTCACCCAGTATACCTATAATTCAGCAAAATCCGAATTTACCGTAGACAGTCTTTCAGAAGACAATGCATTTGCGATCACCATCTACGATACCGGTGAAGAAGACTGGCATGTTCAGCTCTATCAGGACGGTATCAAGCTTGAGAAGGGTCATTTCTACAGACTGACCTTCAAGGCAAAGAGTTCAAAGAAGAGAACCATCAAGTGCACAATACAGCACAACGGTTCAAACGATGACAACTGGGATCCTTACTTCAGCCACATCGAGGCGGATCTTGAAGGTGAATATCAGACCTTCACGACCGATTTCGAGATGCAGGCGGATACAGATCCTGTGGCAAGACTTGACTTCGCACTTGGAAAAGTAACACTTCCGATAAGGGAAGAACACAGTGTGTTCATAGATGATATCACACTTGTTGAAATTGACAAGTCCGAAGCAAAGCTTAAATAATCAAAAAAGAGAAGAGTAAGAGAGAAAAGAGGCCCTTTCCATCCGGAAAGGGTCTTTTTTTGTACCGGTATTTATGTATCTTTTACAAAAATTCCTTGCGCTTATCCACATTATGTGGTAAAATTTATATATCTATGGCACAAGATAATGTGAGGTTTATAATGGCAAACTATGATGGAAGTCAGATAGTGGTGCTCGAGGGACTAGATCCCGTCAGAAAGCGCCCCGGAATGTATATCGGCAGCACCGGAACAAGAGGTCTGCATCATCTGGTCTGGGAAATCCTGGATAACGGAATTGATGAGCACCTTGCCGGATTCTGTAATAAAATCGAAATTACCATGCTCGCCGACGGCGGCATTACGATAAAGGATCATGGACGGGGTGTGCCCGTCGACAAGCATCCCACAAAAAAGATACCGACAGAAAGAGTTGTATATACCGTGCTTCATGCCGGCGGAAAATTCGGAAACGATGTCTATAAGGTTTCCGGAGGTCTCCACGGTGTAGGTGCGTCGGTAGTGAACGCCCTTTCGACGAAAATGTTCGTTGAGATAAGAAGAAACGGTCTCATCTATCAGGATGAATATAAGAACGGCGGAAAGCCTGTCACAAAGCTTGACGATAAGGGTGAGCTGCCCTCAGTCGGCAAATGTGCAAAATCAGATACCGGAACAACAGTTACCTTCTATCCGGATCCCATGATATTTGAAACAATTGAATTCAAGGCAGATACGATAAAGAAGCGTCTTAAAGAGATTGCATATCTCAACAAGGGACTGACTATCGAATTCGAAGACAAGCATACGGGTGAGAAGAAGACCTACTATGAGGAGAACGGAATCAAGAGTTTCATTTCCTATCTAACGAGGGAAATGCCCGTTCTTCATCCCGAACCTATCTATATTGAGGGAAAGAGCGGAGATATCGAAATAGAGGTTGCCTTCCAGTATACCAATACCTACCAGGAGCAGATCAATTCCTACTGCAACCGTATAAACGTTGTTGACGGAGGTTCACTGGTCACAGGTTTCAAGACCGCGCTTACAAGGGTAATGAACCAGTATGCGAGAGAACTCGGCATGCTGAAGGACAAGGATGAGAACTTTGACGGAAAGGATATCCGTAACGGCATAGTTGCAATAATCTCGATCAAGCATCCGGATCCCCAGTTTGAAGGCCAGACCAAGACCAAGCTCGGAAACACAGATGCCAAGACGGCAGTCGATGAGGTTTTTGCAAAAGAAGTCAGCTACTATTTTGACCGTAATGTAGAAGTTCTTAAAAGCATACTTGAAAATGCCCTGAAATCCTACCAGGCAAGAAAGGCGGGAGACAAGGCAAGAAATGCTGTGCTTAAGCAGTTAAATGATGTGGATACCAAATCCAAGCTTGCTGCATGTTCCTCAAAAAAGCCCGAGGAATGTGAGGTTTACATCGTCGAGGGTGATTCCGCGGGCGGTACAGTAAAGACCGCAAGGAACCGTAAGACCCAGGCTGTGCTTCCCCTTCGCGGTAAGATCCTTAACGTAGAAAAGGCTACGCTTGAGAAAATACTTTCAAACAACGAGATAAAGACCATGATAGCGGCTTTCGGCTGCGGAATCGGAGACGATTTCGATCTTTCGAAGCTGCGCTATGACAAGATAATAATCCTTACAGATGCGGACGTGGACGGGGCCCATATTTCAACCCTGCTCCTTACGTTTTTCTACCGCTTCATGCCGGAGCTCATCATGGAAGGAAAGGTTTACAGAGGACTTCCGCCGCTGTATAAGCTTGAATATGAGACTACAGCAGCCAAGAAGAAGGAAAAGAAGAGCAAATACATACTCGATGATTTCGAGCTTGAAAAGTTCAAAAGAGAGAATGAAGGCAAGGTAAAGCTTCTTTCGGTACAGCGTTACAAGGGTCTTGGCGAGATGGATGCCGAGCAGCTCTGGGAAACAACGCTCGATCCGGAAAGAAGAGTGCTTGCGAGGGTATCCATAAGCGATACAGTCGAGGCAGATGAGATGACCGGACTGTTAATGGGTTCCGCAGTGCCTCCGAGACGTGAGTTCATCATGACCGAGGCAAAATATGCAATAGTCGATAAATAATCGGCAGTTATTCAGGAGATATAAATGTCTGTTACAGAAGAAAATACAATACAGCGCGACTTTGTGGAGGAGATGAAGACCGCCTACAGGGATTATGCGATGAGCGTAATAATCGCCCGTGCCCTGCCCGATGTGCGCGACGGACTCAAGCCTGTTCAGCGCCGCGTGCTCTATGCGATGATAGAGCTCGGACTTCAGCCCGACAAACCCCACAGAAAATGCGCACGTATAGTCGGCGATACGATGGGTAAATATCATCCCCATGGTGATTCGTCGATCTATGAAGCACTGGTTCATATGTCGGAGGACTATTCACTTGCAATTCCTCTTGTTGATGGCCATGGAAACTTCGGATCGATCGACGGCGACGGTGCTGCGGCAATGAGATATACGGAGGCAAGGCTTTCAGAGGGAGCAATGACCTTGCTTGACCATCTGAACGAAGGTCTTGTGGAGTTTGATCCCAACTTCGACGAAAGCGAGAAGGAACCGAGGGTGCTTCCCGCAATGCTTCCGAACCTTCTCATAAACGGTACGACAGGTATCGCGGTCGGCATGGCCACAAATATTCCTCCCCATAATGCAGGCGAGGTAATAAACGGTGTAATGGCCTATATGGATGATCCTTCGATCACAGTCGAGGGCCTGATGGAGTATATTCCCGGTCCCGATTTCCCTACGGGCGGAATCATTACAAACGCAGCCGAGCTAAAAGCTCTCTATGAAACCGGAGAAGGAAAGATAAGGGTAAGGGCAAGGACCGAGTCCGAAAATTCCGACAACGGAAGAAAGAACATAGTAATTACAGAAATTCCCTACACCGCATCCGGAAGCAAGACAAGGCTTGTAGAAAACCTTGTGGCGCTGATGAAGGATAAGGTTTTCGAGGAAATATATGATGTACGTGATGAGTCCGGAAAAGAAGGAATAAGGATAGTCATCGAAGTAAAGAAAGACAGGGATGCAGCCAATCTCCTTAACGGTCTGTTCAAGAAATCCTCACTTGAGGATACTTACGGCGCATGCTTCCTTGCCGTAAAGGACCAGCAGCCCCATCAGTACAGCCTGAAGGCTCTGATCAAGGAATTCGTGGAATTCCAGGAGGAGCTCTATACCAAGGAATATCAGTTCCTGCTTGACAAGGCGGAGAAGAGGCTCGAGGTTGTAGAAGGCCTTGTAAAGGCTGTCGATGTGATCGATGCGATAATCGAGGTGCTCCGTGGTTCCGAGTCTGTAAAGCAGGCTAAGGACTGCCTTGTGACAGGAAACATCGAGGGTATCAAATTCAAGACCAATACTTCAAAGGCACTTGCAAGTACCTTCGATTTTACCGAAAAGCAGGCCGAGGCAATACTTGCAATGCAGCTTTCAAGACTGGTCGGTCTTGAGATACTGAAGCTTACCTCCGAAAAGGATGAACTTGAGAAAAATATCAAAAATTACAACAAAATCCTGGGAAGTAAGAAAGAATTACATAAAATTATCAAAAAACAGCTGCTTGAATTCAAAGAAAAGTTTGCAGTTCCGAGAAAAACTGTTATAATGAACAGTGAGGCAGTAAATTATGTGGTCGAAGAGAGGATAGAGGATATATATGTCCTGTCCGACCGTTTCGGTTATACAAAGACCATAGATGCCGCAACCTATGCGCGTGCCGGAGAGGAAGGCCTTGCCGAGTTCACCCAGATCGTGGATGTGAAGAGCAACGACAGGCTTGGCATATTTACCGCAGAGGGCAATATGTACCAGGTAAAGATCGCCCAGATCCCGAAGACACGTCTGAAGGAAAAAGGTGTCCTGATCCAGAATCTTACAAAGATGGGCCAGGAAGTTCCGATAAAGATGATGTCCTGCCAGGCACTTTTCGAATCACAGCTCCTGTTTGTGACAGAATCGGGTCTGATAAAGCAGGTTTCCGGAATAGAGTTCGATACCAACCGTCTTTGCGTTGCTTCGACAAAGCTTGCGGATAATGACAAGGTGGCGGCCGTAATACCCTTAAGTGCATCCGAGGTGCTTTCGGACAAGACCAAGGTTTCGCTTCTTACCAAAAAAGGTCTGGCTCTTCAGTTCCTGCTTAACGAGGTTCCTGAGATGAAAAAGACCGGAAAGGGTGTAAAGGGTATCAGCCTCGGAAAAGGCGACAGCGTAGTATTCGCATGTGTGCATGATATGGCAGCGGAATATGCGGACTATGAGGACAAGAAGTTTGCTTTAAAGAAAATCAGAACGAGAAAGAGAGGATTGCCCGGAACAAAGGCAACCCTGGAATAATATATGAGATTATAATAGAGAATCGAGGTAATGGAAAATGAAAGCTGCGGACTACTCGTTCAAGAATGACCGTGCAAAGAAAGTTTTTATCGCTCCCTTTGTCGTAAGGATAATAGGGTTGTTCCTTCTTGGTATATCGGTTGTTGTACTGCTTAGCAATCTCCTTAAAACCGATACCGAAGTCAGAAGGGAAAAGCCTTACAAGGAAATGCTTCTTTCCGAAGACCAGGGTGTTAACAAGGTTGTATCCCTTGATGTTGAAAAGGGAACGAAGCCTGTTACGATAAAAGAGGACGGAAAATACAGATACTGCTTTGTCAAGGTAGGAAACGAGTATTTCCTTGTCAGAATGACAGAGAAGCAGCTTGACAAACTTACCAAGAAGCTTGCCGAAAGCAAGACCAGTGTAAAAGTTACCGGTTATACAAAGAAGGTAAATGACGAGCTCAAGACAAGAATGGCACCCTTCATTGCCGAGAATGTGCCCGGCACCGATGCTGTTCCGACAACTGTTACGAGATATACCGGCCAGTACTATACCGTATATCAGAAGGACAAGTTCTATGTAATGCTCTTCTCGATCGGGCTTAAGAGAACCAAGGCCTTCATCATTCTGGTTGTGCTCGGAGTGCTCTTCCTTTTTGCAAGCAAAAAGCTGAAGAAGAAGGCAGTTCAGTTTGCTGCCAACAGTACGGTAAATTATGCTGCGCTTGATTTTGAAATGAATGCGGTAGAATCCTTCTGGTTCGATACCCTGAAGGTCTATGCGACCAAGAATTACCTGATAGGCTTCG
>JAFRWN010000159.1 GCA_017437965.1 Lachnospiraceae bacterium | reverse complement strand
TCGGTAGTCGATCCTGAAAGGGCGGAAGGCCTGGAGCTTGATGGAGAGGGACGCCTGACAGAGAAGGGCTGCGAACAATATGCTAAAACCGTTCTGAAAAAGATCATTACCAAGACACCGGATTTTAAGGAATGGCTTAATCTTGGTGATGGCGAAGATGCCAGCATGCATCTTAAAGTGGAATATAAGGCTGATGAAAATATGGCTTATATTTCTGTTAATAAAGAAAATTCATCTTCAGGACTCTCTTTTTTGGTAAATATCAATAGAATCAGCATTTACCGCGCTGATAAATATGAAGAGAACGTAGTTCCTGAATAGAAAACATTCGAAAAAAGTAAAAAAGCCTCTTGACAAAATATGTCGGGAGGCTTATACTATAGTCAACATATGAACAAATATTCATATATTCATAAAAATCCGGTTGATTTTTAACATAACAAACCATACGAGAGGAGATGTTGATTTGAAATCAGAGCATAAACATGACTGCGCATCGGTAATTGCCGAGGTAAAGCCTTTACTTCCGAAGGATGAGGAGCTTTACGATCTGGCGGAGGTGTTCAAGGTATTCGGAGATTCAACAAGGATAAAAATCCTGTTCTGCCTCTTTGAGCACGAGATGTGCGTTAATGACATCGCAGAGCTTACGGGAGCGACGCAGTCGGCTGTGTCACACCAGCTGAGGATTTTAAAAAATGCCAAGCTTGTTTCGGCAAGCAGGGACGGAAAACAGATGATTTATTCACTGTCTGACGAACATGTGCGAAGCATAATCGGACAGGGAATGGAACATATAAATGAGTAATATCAGAAAAGGAGAAACAACATGAAAAAGAAATTCAAAGTAGAAGGAATCGACTGCCCTAACTGCGCAGCTAAAATCGAGGAAATGGTAGGAAAGCTTGAGGGTGTTACCAGCTCAAAGATCAATTTTATGGCAGAAAAACTGACTGTTGAGGTTGAGGAAAGCGCACTTGAGGGCCTGCTTGAGAATATCAAGAAGACAGTAAATGTTGTGGAACCGGATGCAGTGGTAGCAGAGATTTAGTTATCAATTGAGAGAGCAATATATGAGCCTTAATGCCAAGCAGAAAAAACTACTTACAAGGATAGTGCTTGCGGCTGTTCTGTTCCTCGCCGGAATGGTGCTTTTGTGGACAAAGGTACTTGACGAGGAAGGCGATATGTGGCTATGCCTTGTCATTTTCCTTGTACCCTATCTGATCGTGGGCTACGATATACTGATCGGAGCGGCAAAAAACATTGCAAGAGGAGAGGTTTTTGACGAGAAATTCCTGATGATAGTTGCAACCTTCGGTGCTTTTGCAATAAAGGAATTCGAGGAAACCGTTGCAGTAATGCTTTTGTTCCAGATCGGCGAGCTTTTCCAGAGCATAGCGGTCGGACGTTCCAGAAAATCGATAGCCGACATGATGGATATCGCACCGGAATATGCAAATCTTCTTAAGGGTGATGAGGTTGAACGTGTCGATCCCGACGAAGTGGAGATTGACGATATCATCGTTGTAAGAAGTGGTGAGAAGATACCTCTTGACGGTGTCGTTATCGAGGGAAAGAGCATGATCGATACCTCGGCGCTGACCGGTGAAAGCGTTCCGAGGACGGTCGCTACCGGTGATGAGGTGCTCGCAGGATGTATCAACGGCCAGGGACTGCTTAAGGTCAGGGTTGTCAAGGAATATGATGATTCGACAGTCGCAAAGGTACTTGAACTTGTTGAGGAGGCTTCGGACAACAAGGCTGAGGCCGAGAATTTCATACACCGTTTTGCAAAAATATATACTCCGGTTGTCGTAATTGCGGCAGTTTTTCTGGCAATTCTTATTCCGGTATTTACGGACAGAAGCATCAGTGATTCGATACGTACAGCCTGTGTATTTCTTGTAACCAGCTGTCCATGTGCACTTGTTATCTCGGTTCCGCTGACCTATTTCGGTGGAATAGGTGCTGCGGCAAAGCGAGGAGTGTTAATCAAGGGCGGAAACTATCTTGAAGCTCTTGCAAAGGCCGATACCTTTGTTTTTGACAAGACCGGAACACTGACAAAAGGCTGTTTTGAAGTAACAAAAATAATCTGCGAGGCAGGAAGCAGTGAGGAAGAGGTTGTAAAGGCTGCTGCGGCAGCGGAGGCGGGCTCGACCCATCCGATCGGTCTTTCAATACTTGAATATGCAAGGAAAAAGGAAATAAGTGCAGACAAAGCACTTAGCATAGAAGAGGTTCCGGGGCAAGGAATAAAGGCCGAAACAGAAGAAGGTACGGTGCTTGCAGGAAACCCACGGCTGATGAAGAAGTTTGACATTCCGACCAAAGAGTGTAACGAAATCGGAAGCTTTGTATATGTTGCAAAGGCAGGAAAACTTCTCGGAATCATCATTGTTGCCGATGAGGTGAAGGATGATTCTGCCGAGGCCATAAAGAAGCTTAAGGCAGCCGGAGTCGCAAAAACCATAATGCTTTCGGGCGATAAAAAGGATGTTGCGGACGGTATCGGACGATTACTCGGACTTGACGAGATACATTCGGAGCTTCTGCCTGACCAGAAGGTAAGCGAGCTTTCAAAAATACTTTCGAAAAAATCCGGAAATGTGGCATACGTGGGCGATGGAATAAACGATGCGCCGGCACTTGCGACTGCGGATGTGGGAATCGCAATGGGCTCTCTTGGTTCTGATGCCGCGATAGAGGCTGCGGACATAGTGCTCATGGACGACAGACCCGTAAAGCTTGTGGATGCCCTTAAGGTTTCGGTAAAAACCAACAGGATAGTAAAGGAAAATATCTACGGCTCGCTGCTTGTTAAATTTGTTGTACTTACACTCGGTGTTTTCGGGCTTGCGACCATGTGGCTTGCGATACTCGCTGACGTGGGAGTGATGGTGGCAGCGGTACTTAACGCAGTAAGAAGCTATCGGACTTAAAAATATTAAACATCGGAGAACTGGGACTCGAAAGCCCCCGTCTCCGGTGTTCTTTTTATACTTTTCTATTTACTTTTTGGCAAATTTTTGATACAATTATTACTAACTATTGACCATTTGAAGGGGAAGCAGAATGATAGAGAGGCTGAAACTGATCAACTGGCTTCTGGTGGCGGATGTGACAGTCTGCATTCCGGCCCACAGGCTGCTTGTTTCGGAGCAGAAAAAAGGCAGTGTAAGCGCCTTTTCGACAAGCCTTTTCAATACTACTGTCATCGGCTTTTTCCTCCTTTTTATGATGAGCATCGCCGGGCTTGCGGTATATGAGTGGAAGAAGGTAAGCATAGAGCCCGGAAGCATGGAAAAACTGCCGCAGTTTCCGAAGCTGAGCTTTGCATTTGCAATGCTTGCGGCAGCGGTATTTACGGTTTACTGGATAGTATAGCAAAATAATGTTGAGGTAGGGTTATGGAAAGAAAATACGGTCTCTGCTTTGCAGGAGGCGGAGGAAAGGGTTCATATCAGCTCGGTGTCTGGAAGGCACTGAAAAGCCTTGGAAAAGACCTTGAAATAAAGGCTGTTTCGGGAGCATCGATCGGTGCGCTTAATGCTGCCATGTTTGCAACCGGTGCGGTCGATACCGCAGAGGCAGAGTGGAAGAAGATTAAAAATTCCGATTTCCTTAGTCTTAATCCCTCGACTGGTTACTGCAGCAGAAAGCATTTCAAGGAAATACTTGAGCGTGCGATTGACTTTGATGCCCTTAAATTCAGCGAGATAAGATGCTTTGTCGGAATAGCCAAGGTGCAGGAGTACTCCTACCTTCCCGATGGCATACTTGGTCTCGGAAAGGACTATATGAAGTATCCTTCGTTCTCTGCGATCCGTGAGGATGTAAACCGCTCGGTTCAGGAAATGGAGGCTGAGTACAGGGAGATCAACAAGCTCGAAAAGGAGCAGATAATAGATTTACTGACTGCTTCCTCTGCGATGCCGATAGTATATAAGCCCGTGATGATAGACGGCGCTAAATATATAGACGGCGGAATGGTCGACAATGTGCCGATAAGACCGTTAGTCGAAGATGCGGAATGTAAGGATCTTATAATCGTAAAGCTTCATAAGGATAATGAGTATAATCTTTATGTGGCAAGCCGTGCCGATTCGATAATGGAGATAACGCCTTCGAAATCGATAGGTGACGGACTCATTGACGGAACGCTTGATTTTTCCGCTTCCCATGTGGAATTTCGCATGCAGCTTGGTTTTTATGATACCTTAAGAGCCTTTGACATAGTGGAAAGAAAGAAGCTCGGCATTCCTTACACCAAGGAAGAACTTGCTGAAAAAGAGAGAAAGGACATAGAAAAAGCCGAACAGATGGCAAGGATGGGCAATTCGCTTGACAAGGCGGCCCAGACCAGGAGCAGCTTTGACAACCTGCTCGGAAAATACGGCAAAAAGTACGGCATAGATCTTGATATAAAATAAGATGGGAAAACTATTCGACCAGGAAAAGCCTTTATGGAGGGCGGTAAACAATTTTGCGGACATAGTGCTTATCAATGTGATTTTTCTGATTGTCTGCCTGCCCATAATCACTATAGGACCTGCCTACACCGCACTTTACTATACTCTGATGAAGTCGGTAAGACGCGGGCGCGGTTATCTGGTAAAGAACTTTTTCCACTCCTTTAAGCAGAATTTCGTGCAGGGCGCATGCGCATGGCTCGTGATCCTACTTTTCGGTGGCTCGGCAGGGCTTTTAGCATATTCCGGCTGGAAGCAGACCGATGAGGGAGGCGGATCTCTTATGATCTTCTGGCTCGCGGTATTCGTTATGATCTTCATACTCTGCTTTATGGTATGGATTTTCCCTTCGCTTTCGCGCTTTAATTTCACACTCGGAAAGCTGTTTGCTTTTTCCGGGCTTGTGGCTTTTAAATATATATATCTTACGGCTGGCATCCTTATGATGTTTGCCGGGGCATTTTTCATCTCGTATTTCTGCATACCGCTTTTTATACTGTGTATGCCTGCACTGTTCGTTTTCGGGCAGAGCTTTCTTAACGAGGTGGCTTTTAAAATCTATATGCCGAAATTTGAAAACGGCAGTGAAAATACGACAACTGACTCATGGTATTATGAGTAAGGATATATGGAGGTAGAAAAACTATGAACGACACTTTGTACAAAATCATGAACTGGCCGGAGATAGAGGCTGTGTGCTATGCGGAGCATGACAATCCCCACCAGCTTCTCGGGGCGCATAAAACGGACAAGGGAGTGCTTGTACAGTGCTTTTTCCCCGATGCGATCAAGGTGACCCTTAACCGCGGGGATGAAAAGATTGAGATGGAAAAGGCTGACGATATGGGGTTCTTTGCAGTCCTTGTTCCCTCAAAGGAAATGTTCAAGTATACTTTTACTGCAGAGTATGAAAAGGGAAGCGAGACCGTAAAGGATCCTTACAACTTCGATCCCATCATTCCCGAGGCTGACAGACAGCTTTTCTCTGCAGGTATCAACTATAAAATCTACGAGTATCTCGGTGCTCATCCGATGAAGGTTGACGGAGTGAACGGCGTTCTTTTCGCAGTATGGGCTCCCAACTGCATGCGTGTCAGTGTTGTAGGTAATTTCAACAACTGGGACGGCAGGAAGCATCCGATGAGAAGGCTCGGCGATTCCGGTATTTTCGAGCTCTTCATTCCCGACATCGCAGAGGGCGAGATCTACAAGTATGAGCTTAAGAACAGAGGCGGACTTACCTACCTTAAGGCAGATCCTTATGCTTCGGCATCCGAGCTTCGTCCCGGTACCGCATCGAAGGTTGCCGACCTCAATTCATTTACCTGGAACGATGACAAGTGGCTCAAGGAAAGAACAGAGGGTGAACCCAAGGAAAAGCCCATGCTCATTTACGAGGTACATCTCGGTTCATGGAAGAAGCCTTCCGAGGAGAACGGCTGTTTCTACAGCTACCGCGAGCTTGCTCCTATGCTTGCCAAGTACGTAAAGGACTATGGCTATACCCATATCGAGCTGATGCCAGTAATGGAGCACCCGCTTGACGCTTCATGGGGATATCAGGTTACCGGTTATTATTCACCGACCGCACGTTACGGAACTCCCCAGGATTTCATGTATTTCATGAATTATATGCATGAGCAGGGCATCGGTGTAATTCTTGACTGGGTACCCGCACATTTCCCGAGGGATACCTTCGGACTTTCAAACTTTGACGGAACCTGCCTTTATGAGCATCTTGATCCCAGACAGGGCTCACATCCTCACTGGGGCACACTGATATATAACTACGGCAGACCTCAGGTATCGAACTTCCTTATTGCCAACGCTCTTTACTGGGTTGAGAAGTTCCATGCGGACGGTATCAGAATGGATGCTGTTGCTTCGATGCTTTACCTTGACTATGGTAAGAACGATGGCGAGTGGGTTGCAAATATCTACGGCGGCAAGGAAAATCTTGAGGCAATCGAGCTTATCAAGCACCTGAATTCGATAATGAAGAAGCGTAATCCCGGAGCGCTTATGATAGCTGAGGAGTCAACCGCATGGCCGAAGATCACGGGCGACCTCGATGACGGCGGCCTGGGCTTTGACTTTAAGTGGAACATGGGCTGGATGAACGATTTCACCACTTATATGCGTCAGGATCCTCTTTTCAGACGCGGCTGCCACGGCATGCTTACTTTCTCGATGATGTATGCATATTCCGAGAACTTCGTGCTTGTGCTTTCACATGACGAAGTTGTTCACGGCAAGGGCTCGATGTTCAACAAGATGCCCGGTTTCCATGAGGACAAGCTTGCAAACCTTAAGGCCACCTATGGTTTCATGATGTGCCATCCAGGCAAGAAGCTTCTGTTCATGGGTCAGGAATTCGGCCAGGAAAGAGAGTGGAGCGAGGAGCGTTCACTTGACTGGTTCTTGCTTAAAGACAATGCAATCCATCAGGCAATGGACAAGTTCTCGAGAGACCTTTTCGGACTTTATACTAAGTATCCGGCTCTCTACAAGCTCGACCAGTATTCAGACGGTTTCGAGTGGATGAGCTGCATGGATGCCGACCATTCGATGGTAAGCTTTGTAAGAAGAACGGAAAACCCCGATGATACTCTTTATATCATCTGCAACTTCACGCCGGTTGTTTATGAAAAGCAGGCGGTTGCGGTTCCCTTCAACGGAAAATATAAGGAGATTTTCAACTCCGATGATGTTAAATACGGTGGCGCAGGCCATACAAATACACGTATGAAGCAGAGCAAGGCCGTTAAGGTTGACGGACGCGAGAATTCAATAGAGATCACGATTCCGCCTCTCGGCTTTGCAATCTTTACCGCAACAAAGATAGAACCGGCAAAGAAAACTGAGAAAAAACAAAGTACAGCCAAGGCTTCGGCATCAAAGAAAAAACAGGATAATAAGTAATGGATCATATTTTTCTTGATACTAAAACTGATGTGATTGAAAACGCCACGAAGGTCTGGGATGTCGTAGGACCCTATTGTATGACCTTCCTCGAGGCACTTATCATCATCTTTATCGGAAGGAAGCTGATCAAATGGATCAGCAACCTTACGAGAAAGGCCGGAGAGAAGGCAAAGCTTGAACGCGGCGTGCTCAGTTTTTTAGTGTCGCTTGTAAATATCGTTCTGTATGCGATCCTGATCATAATCGTTGCGAGCGAGGTCGGCATTCCGACGGCATCGCTTATTGCGGTGCTCGGATCCATCGGTGTTGCTGTGGGCCTTGCGCTTCAGGGCAGTCTGTCAAACTTTGCCGGAGGCCTTCTGATACTGATCATGAAGCCTTTCCTCGTCGGAGACTATATTCAGGTTGACGGAAATGAGGGCTTTGTAACTGACATCGACATCTGTTATACAAAGCTTCGGACCTTCGATTACCGCATTGTGATAATTCCGAACGGCAAGCTTTCAAACACCGATATGGTGAACTGGACAAAGGAAAAGTACAGAAGGGTTGAGTTCATTCTGCCGATTTCTTATGACGACGATATCAAAAGCGTACGCAAAATGCTTTTTGAGCTTGCGGCGAAAAACGAGCTGGTAATAAACAACGACGAAATGCCGATGCTCGTGCAGCTTCAGAACTATGGCGAAAGCAGCATAGACCTTATCGTAAGGATGTGGTGCAAGGCACCGAATTACTGGAAGGTTCTTTTCGGCATGAAAGAGAGCATACGCTATGAGATGATCGAGAGGGGCTTTACGATACCCTTTAAGCAGGTTGACCTGCACATGAAAGAAGAAAAATAATTGAGGGCTTTACAAAAAAGAGAGAAAGAGAGATTTGGATAATGTCAGAAAAACTCACAGAGATTTTCGGTATTGACGTTTTTAACGAAACAAAGATGAAGGAGAGACTGCCAAAGACCGCATTTACGGCTCTTAAGCAGGTAATCGAAAAGGGCGGAGACCTTCCGCTCGATACCGCAAATGTTATTGCAAATGCAATGAAGGATTGGGCGATAGAAAACGGTGCGACTCACTATACCCACTGGTTCCAGCCCCTTACCGGAATCACTGCCGAAAAGCATGACTCCTTCATCGAGCCCGCCGAGGGCGGAAAGATACTGATGGAATTTTCCGGTAAGGAACTGATAAAAGGCGAGCCGGATGCTTCATCCTTTCCTTCGGGCGGACTTCGTGCAACATTTGAGGCAAGAGGATATACGGCATGGGACTGCACAAGCCCTGCATTCATAAGGCGTGACGCAGCAGGCGCTACGCTCTGTATTCCCACGGCCTTCTGTTCCTACACAGGTGAGGCGCTTGATAAAAAGACTCCTTTACTTCGTTCAATGGAGGCAATCTCCAAGCAGGCGGTAAGGATAGTCCATCTTTTCGGTCATCCCGAGGTTAAAAGGGTTGACGTCTCAGTAGGTCCCGAGCAGGAGTATTTTATCGTTGACCATGAAAATTACATGAAGCGTGAGGACCTGATGCTCTGCGGAAGGACCCTTTTCGGTGCTCCGCCGCCCAAAGGCCAGGAGCTTGAGGACCATTATTTCGGTTCGATAAAGGAGAGGATAGCTCTTTACATGAGGGATCTCAACCAGGTACTCTGGAAGCTCGGCGTTCTTGCAAAGACTCAGCATAATGAGGTGGCTCCTGCCCAGCATGAGCTTGCGCCCATTTACTGTACCGCAAACATTGCAACCGACCATAACCAGCTTGTAATGGATGCAATGAAGAAGGTTGCAAAGCGCCACGGTCTTGAGTGCCTGCTTCATGAGAAGCCTTTTGCGGGCGTGAACGGATCAGGTAAGCATGACAACTGGTCGCTGGTTACCGATACCGGAAGAAATCTTCTTGATCCCGGCAGAACCCCCAATGAAAACATACAGTTTCTGCTTTTCATGACCGCAGTAATTGAAGCGGTTGACAAGCATGCTGACATTTTAAGACTTTCTGCATCCAATCCCGGAAACGATCACAGACTCGGTGCAAACGAGGCACCTCCGGCAATCATTTCTATCTTCCTCGGCGAGCAGCTTGAGGATGTGGTTGCCCAGCTGATCGCAACAGGAGAGGCAAAGAGTGCAAAGCAGGGTGGTTCGCTTACCACAGGCGTAAGAACACTTCCCACACTTGCAAAGGATGCAACAGACCGTAACAGAACCTCACCTTTTGCCTTTACGGGCAACAAGTTTGAGTTCAGAATGGTAGGTTCATCTGCATCTATCGCAGAGCCTACAACCTATCTCAACGCAATTGTTTCCGAAACTCTTGAGAAATTTGCGGACGAGCTTGAGGCTGCCGAGAACTTTGACCAGGCAGTGCATGACCTGATAAAGAGAAGCCTTACCGAGCATGAGAGGATCATCTTCAACGGCAACGGATACTCGGATGAGTGGGTAAAGGAGGCTGAGAGAAGAGGACTTCCTAACATCCGCTCCTTCGTAGAGGCAATAGAATGCCTTACAAAGCCCGAATCCATCAGGCTTTTCGAAAGCCAGAAGGTATATTCGGAAACGGAGCTCAGAAGCCGTGTTGAGATCAATTATGAGAACTATTCAAAGGTAATAAACATAGAGGCAAGGACCATGATAGACATGGCAAGTAAGCTTTATATACCTGCGGTTATAAAGTATACAAGGCAGCTTGCAGATTCTATAAATGCTGTAAAATCAGCATGTCCTGTTGCCGATATCAGTGTTCAGGAGGAAATACTTACCGAGGTTTCTGCACTTCTTGCGGAGTCCAGAAAGGCGCTTAAGGAACTGAGCATCAGTGTTGCAAAGGCCCAGGAATTCAACATTGCGTCCGAGACCGCTATGTTCTTCAAATTCGACGTATTTCCGAAGATGGAGGCACTCCGTGCACCTATCGATAAGCTTGAAACCATTGTTGATGCCAAGGACTGGCCGGTTCCGAGCTATGAGCAGCTGATGTTTGAAGTTTAATATGTATAATAATGACAGGGAATCAAATGTGTATTCCCTGTTATTTATTGTTGTAATCCCGCAGGGATTACAACAGCCGGTCCGCGTGGAGATTTATGAGATTGAAAAAAATTACTGAAAAATTTAAGTTTTGCTTGTTATCTGTGTTACTACTTATGGCATCTCTGTGCTTTACCGCCTGCGGAAGCAAAAAGCATGAGCTCAGAACCGGGCCTACGATTACTCCGGCCCCGACTCTGTCGCCCGAAGAAATCGCAAGTAAGGAAGCGGCGGAAAAAGAGGAAAAAAGTCTGGGACTAAGTGATGACGAGATAGTTTCGGTACTTAAGTCCGCTATCAAAAGGATGAGTGACAGTTACTCCGAAGAGTTAAACTATAAGCCGGATGATAATCATTCCGAACTAAAAAAATACAGTGACGGCTCAAGCGATGTTATCGTGACTGATGACGACGGCAACGAAACAGCAAGACTTATGTATAATGAAAAGCATGAGATGATAAGGGCCGTGCTGAATACTTTTAAAGATGGAAAGGCGGTTTCGGGTGCCGTATATATTAATGAAAAGCTCGCTTCTTACTTTGAAGAGAAGGAAGCAAACGGATTTTTCCGCCTTGAGCTTGAAATTAACGGAAATGAGACAATCGGAAGCGTTTCTGTAAGCAAAGGGAAGACAAAAACCTATATTTTTGATGAAAACAGGGGACTTTTAAGGATTTCGGAATGAAATTCCGATGAAAAAATATATACAAACAGATAATTTTATAGTAAAATATAAGATACGCGAAAATTTTTTGACATAAAACATACGGTTTAATAAAGAAAAGGAGAGAAGTAAATGATTCAGGCAGCTAACGTCACTTTAAGGCTTGGAAAAAGAGCGCTTTTTGAGGACGTAAACATAAAATTTACGGAAGGTAACTGCTACGGTATCATCGGTGCAAATGGTGCAGGCAAGTCGACCTTCCTCAGAATCCTGTCGGGAAAGCTTGAACCCAGTAAAGGTGAGGTCATCATCACACCCGGACAGAGACTTTCAGTGCTCGAGCAGGATCACTTCAAATATGATGAATATAACGTGCTTGACACGGTTATCATGGGCAACCGCCATCTCTATGAGATCGGAAAGGAAAAGGATGCCATCTATATGAAGGAGGATTTCTCCGAAGAGGATGGTGTAAGGGCAGCCGAGCTTGAGGCAGAATATGGCGAGCTCGGGGGTTATGATGCCGAGACCGATGCCGAAAAGCTTCTTAACGGCCTTGGAATCGAGACAGAGCTTCACTATACTCCGATGTCTGAACTTAACGGTTCACAGAAGGTGAAGGTTTTGCTTGCACAGGCGCTTTTCGGAAATCCCGACATTCTGCTACTCGATGAGCCTACCAACCACCTTGATCTTGATGCGATCGCATGGCTCGAGGAATTCCTTATCAATTTTGAAAATACAGTCATTGTCGTATCCCATGACCGTTACTTCCTTAATAAAGTATGTAC
>JAFRWN010000158.1 GCA_017437965.1 Lachnospiraceae bacterium | reverse complement strand
TCCAGGAAATACTGAGCGCAGCAAAGGCACCAAAGACCGATGGAAAGGGCAATCCCTATATTGATTTGACAAACCGTCATATGCCGCTCATGGATGCCGCAATGACGGCTTCAAGGAGGGCATTCATAAGAAGCATGTGGTTATAGGACAGAGAGGCGCCATCGGGATATGTGCCCGGAGGCGGCATAACCCTACTCAGCCGCCGGAGGGTGCATACCCGAGGACGACGGCCCTGCGGAACACCTCATCCGACCCTGCGGGCCACCTTCGCCTCAAGGAGAAGGCTAATAAGCGAAAGAACATCATAAAGCAAAGAAAAAGATCCAACGAATACTTGACACAAACACGCTATGAAAAGAATATTGACAATGTCATATAAAAGTGTTACAATGAAATCACTATTAGTATATAGTAGTATATGAATGAGGAGGAATATTATTATGGATTTGGATGAATTCAAGGAACTATTGCATAATAATGGGGTTGACAGTTTCGATGATATTGAACCTGTCAGAGCGTGTGAAGGAACTTGTAATAAGTGTTATGGAACTTGCCAGTGGTGCGTAAATACATGTACCAAGTGTCAAAGCGGAGGTTCATAATAATGTACTATCGATTAAAACGCTTTTACAAATTTGGTGAGTCACAAGGTTGTAATTTTATATTGTCAAAACATGATGAGGAGTGCGTTTTTCTCAATAGAGGAAGTGCTGTGCTCCTCAATTTATTATTGTTAGTAAAAAATGAAAGCGATGCAATAGAGGAAGTATCAAAAGTATTTGGACTAAGCAACAAGGAATCATTAGACAAAATAAAAGCATTTATTGATAGAATCAACGGATATTTAGATGCTTTTCCAGATGAAAAAGAACATATTGAATTAAAGGATTATAGTGATTTTCGGATAATTCTTTCCAGAAGTGATGATCATATTCATCCGGTTGAAAAGGATCCCTATCCACGAAAAATCAAATTTTATTTAACAGATTATTGTGTTCGTAACTGTATTTACTGTTTTGCTGGGGCCAAAGTAATAAAAAACGTGAAAGTTTCTGAAACTTTTTTAAGTGTAGAACGGTTTGAGGAAATAATCAAAGAAGCACAGAATATAGGAGTAGAAAATATTGAAATTGCAGGGGGTGATCCCTTTGTTCTTGAAAATGCGGAAGATTATATTGAAGTAGCCTTAAGACATTTTAAAGGCGACATTGGTATTTCAACAAAAACGCTTATCACAAAAGAACGTGCGGAAAAACTAAAGAACATCGGATTGGCGGAAATGCAAGTAAGCATTGATTCAGTTGATAGGAGCATTGCTGATAAAATGATGGGTGTGAAGGGCTCTTATGATGATGTAATGCAAACGATCAGAAATCTGATGAATGCAGGAATCGAGCCTACGGTAAAGGCAGTAATCACTTCATTGAATATTGAGGGTATACCTGAATATTTTGAAACAATGTTTAATATGGGAATCAGATATATCAGGACAAGTTACTATTATAGGTCGGCCAACAGGCATTCAGATGTTCTTTTCCCATCTAATGAGCAGATAAATGAATTAAATACTAAAATGAAATCTGTTCTTGAAAGACTGATTCCACTGGGCTTGAAAACAGACTTCTATTACGAAAAAGCCAAAGAAGCCTCTAAAAAAGATGAAAGAATATTTTGCGGAGGCTTTACTTCATCGATGTCAGTCAGGTATGATGGTGAAGTACTTTTCTGCGATTCTCTTAATCATAGCGATGATTTTATTTCCGGAAATCTTAAAAACAAGGGGATAATGGAAGTTTGGAATTCCAAAGAAGCAAAAAATATGGGTGACCCGTCCTATTTTTATGAAAAGTTCAAAGGCACTGAATGTTATGAGTGCAAGCTTTATCATAACTGTTTTTACAAGAGGTGTTTTGTTCGTACATATAACCAGTATGGAACTTTTTTTGAAAAGGATCCTGCATGTCCATATGGAATCAAAGGTTATATCCTATAGTTTAGACTTGATATATAACAACGTATAACAAGAGATTGACAAGGGCTCTCCGGTGTGGTACAACCCGAGTTTGCCACTTAGAAAGGTAAAAACGGAGCCTCGTTCGGCTCCGTTTTCTTTATGAAATAAGGCTTTCTCGTGTATATTAAGGCTTTTGGTTTTTTTGAAAATATATACCTACATTTACAGACCTACATGAAAATCTTTGTTCCGGTTTTTATGGATTTCATCTCGGATTTCCGGTAGAGTTTTGCGGGGATTTTGATATTGAATGCCTTAAGGATAAGGGCTAGATCAGGGTCATTGATATCCATAAACATATACAGATCTTCGGGAAGTTGCATCACTTTCCATTTGTTAAGTGCATCTTGGATTCTTTCGGCACTCAGGCCAACATTCCAGTATGCATCGGTTTTTTCGCCTTTATAATCTCTGATCTTTTTCTGGATTATTCTCGTGATGATCAGTGATATGAGGCAGATGAGAAGATGAGCATCCACATGTTCGGGAGCCCTCACATATACGGATCTTGTTTCTAGCGTACTTTTCATCACTCTGAACTGATCTTCTATCTGGGTGAGACTATGATATTTATCAATTACTTCCCTGTCATCCATAGTGAGCTCGGACGTTATGATCTGATAGTATCCAAGGCTTTTTTGTATCCCTTTACTTTATCAAAATCAATGTATGCTCTGATATCCGATGATGCCATCATCTCACCTATTTTTGTATTGACATACTCTTTTTTTAGAAACTTACGTAAGGATTTAGCCTGAAGAGAAGTGATGCGGAAATATGCGGAAGCTTCCTCGAGTTTTTCGAGAAAATCAAGGAATTTTTTGTTCTCTTTTATGCTCCGCTGCTCAAACCTGCGGCTCCAGTATACTATAACCTTTTCCTCCAGAGTGCGGCTGTTTCCGTTTTTATCATTCACATGGCGTTTCATTATCCTTGACTTATATTTAAAATCGGCACTTACTGATGTATACCCATTATCATCATATGTCCATTCCTGTTCGGCTTTAGGACTTTTAAACAGGCTTTTTGAAACTATATATCCGTTGCCTCCGTCGAGAAGATGGAGCATGTTCATGTAGTTGCATATGCCCCTGTCAGCAATCATGATGAACCGTGAGAAATCGAGGTCATCTATGTTCTTCTTAAGGTCAGGGCGCAGGGTGAGCTGGTCAAGGGTATTTCCGGGGAATGTTTCTATGGATATGGGAATGCCGTCATCATCCATGAAAAGTCCCATCTGTACTATAGGAAGTTTGCGTTCCTCTTTGCAAACACCCATTTTTCTCTGGCCTTTTTCAATCACATTTCCCTCATCATCAAGGATATCCGGATCCGGATCGTCAGTCTCGAAATAGAAGTTTGTTACATCATAATAAATGATTTCAGGAGACCGTCCTGCCTTTTTAACAAGGCTTGTATTCATTCTTCTGATGATCCTGTCTTTGCTCTCTGCAATAAAAGACAGGGTATCATAAACATTGTCGGGATTATGATCATCAAGGACAGGCTCATAATAATTATCATTCTGCTTAACAGTAGCAGCCTTGGATGCAGGATTAAGGAGCCTGCCGAAGATAAGAAGCTTTGCAAATCTGTAAACATCAAAGTTTATCTTTGTAAAACCTTTGTAGGAAGAGAAAAGGTTCCTAAGTCCGAGTTCCTCAATGATCCTTTCAAGAAGAATGCTGCTGAAAAGTCTGGGATGTCCGAAACAATCAGGACTGCCTTCATTGATGGCAAACTTATATGACTGAACAGGTCTTTCCTCCGAACAGTAAGGAAGAAGGGCAGAAATCAAAGGATTGCCTGCTTTAAAGGATTTTTTTAAGCGTTCGACATAATCAGGCTGCCCGTCGTCAAAACGTGAAAGGGGGCCGATGTTGGAAATGACTTTTTTCTGCGAAACTTTATAACCATCCTTGTTGACTACACGGATGGACTGCACAAGGCGAAGATATTTATTGCCATTATTCTGAACAACTTCGATGATCATAATAACCTCCTGTATAAAAGACGATACCGTCGTACCTACATAGAGATTGTGCCATAAAACAACAAAAAGCAAGGAAAACCTTGCAAAATAAGGAATTTTTTTGTTTTAGCTCAGACTAAGTGGCAAACTCGGGCTTATGATGTACCTGAAATGGCATGGGAAGGTAAAAAAATGTTGTAATAATACCCACAATATGTTATAATAAATTCATGGCTTGTAAGTTTTAAAAGGTTTTACGCATGCCATTTTGGAATAATGATAAAAGGGCATGGCATCATGCCCAAGACTGTTTAAATTAAATGGAGGACGTTATGAAAAAAATAAAAATCATTTTTACATGTGTATGTTTAATGCTTTCGACTACAGTTTGTAATGCCTCATGGCAGTACTATAACGAAGAAGCAAATGACACCAGTGGTGGTACGAACGGAAGTGTATATGTTGTAAGACATGTTTACAGGGAGTCAGTATCTTATTCCGGGTATTCTGTGAATTATTATGGCGTAGAGGGATACATAGATAATGGCAATACATTGACCACAACTTGGACAAGCTATGGATATCTTTATAAAACCAATTCACATGATTATTTAAATACTCTGACTAATACTGTTAACTGTCATCGTAGGTATAAAGGATTAACCGGACAGGATAGTTACGTAACGTATTCTTTACACCTGAATTCAAATGATTCAGCATTCGGGTCTTCAATATACTATAAGAATGGTTCTTTTTAATGATTAATGGGGAAAGTTATTATGAGAAAAAGGGCGCACTGTGTGCTTTTTATTGTGCTATTATTGTCATTTTCTGTTTCCTGCAATAAAGATAATGAAAAAACATTATCAAAAACACAGAGTAGCATGGAAGAATCATATAAAGAATCATATAATGAAGAATCAATTGTTGATGATGATTTTGGCGGCTTTTCGGGGATGATTAATATTATGACTGAAAAAAACAGTGAGATTTTCATCCCTGTTGCCGATCAAGTATTGGAGTTTGATAATGAGGATAATCTTGATATTGTAGTTTATTTAAGCTTTGATGCCTATAATGTTGAAAATTCCGTCCCGGTTGATTTATATTTGTTTTGTGATGGAAGATTTCTCGATTTTTCACTTGATAATTACAATTATGATAGTTTTGGAAGAGTATATCTGGAAAATAAAACAGAACATAGGGTGCGTCTTTCACTGAAGGGAAAAGACGATGCTTTTGTAAGGGATTTGAGCGAAGTATTTGTACTGGCTAATATTGATCCTGAATTCTTTACTGATAAAGGTTATATGTATGAAGTGCCCAATATTCTGGCATTCTCGTTTTATGTTGACGCGCAGAAATATAAGAAAGCATCAAAAATACAGATGATTGCTTTGGATTCAGATTATTTGGATGGAAAAGGCGAATTTTTGGTGGATGTCGGAGCGGCGTGTAAAGAGAGCGGCGAGGATGAAAGTGTGACAATATGGGATCCTGATTTTCAAACAGGTAAAAAGATGTGCTTAAGCAAAAAAAATGAGGAAATGTATGCAAAAGCATATTTGGATAATGATATTGATATGGACTGTTATTTCTTTGTCTTTTGTGATGGGGAGGTACTTCCTGCTTTTGATGGGGCGAAGGTTTTATTTTTTGACAATGAAAAAGGGAGTAGAGTGCTAAATTATAAGATCACTAGGCAGGGCTTCCCTTCTCTCGGAGAACATGCTGTTCAAGGGATAGTGATTCCTGTACCATGTGAGATAGGAACAGGCGTAAGAGGACAGGTGTTTTATAATAATAAAAGATATATAAACGTGGTGGATTAGCTTATGTGTAGGATTAAACATATAGTATTATCTTTGCTCTTAGTGTTATTTCTTTTGACTGCCTGTTCTGAAAAAGAAAAAATATTGCCTGAAGAAGAAATATTTGAAATTGAAAATGCTGTGAATATTGAACAAGATTTAAAACAAGTCGTTAAGCAAAATGATTGTTTTAACCAATATGAATTAAGGGAACATATTACTTCAGATGGGGAGAACTTTTATTTCGCTTCGGAAGACTATCACTTAGATATTAAAACAAATAAAAAGAAGATAAACTGCGATAGGGTAGGTTGCACTCATGAGGATGAAAGATGTTTTATCAGGCTTTTTGATAATTGTTTTTGTGTAACCTGTTATAATGGCGGTTTTCTTGCAGTACGCGGGAATAAACTTTTGTTTATTGCAGAAGGTAATGAAAGCATACTTTTAGAAAACAAAAAGCATAGCGAGGCAGCAGAAGAATATAAAGAAACTGATCCGAATTATATCTCACAATATATTTTTTTAAATGAAAAGACACTTTTTGTTACAGGCAGGAATTTTGGCTTTACCTTTGATCTTGAGAAGAAAATCCAAGGAAATCTTATAGCGATTGGGGAGGCGAATGCTTTTTACAGTATTTCGAAGTTGAATGAGGATTCGGTTATTTTGTCAAATTCCGATAATGAGTTGTTTTTTGTGGATGTCAGAACGACAAATGTGAAAAAACTGGGTGACCATGTTGTAAGATCCAGGGTGTTTGATTCATATGTTTATATGGTGGAGTATGTTCAAGGGGAAAGAAGGCTTTATAAACTGAATCCCCAGAATATGGAAAAAACCTTTATTCTTGAGGATGTGGGTTATTATTACTATGTCCTTCCCGATGACAGTATAATATTTACTTATATTGGTAATGATGGTGTATTATTTCTAATGAACAACGACGGAGAGATTGTTGAAAAACTGGATTTTGGTGAAGATTCCGATAAGAAAGAGTATAAACTTCGGGGTATTTATGATTATTCTTTTTTTGATGAATTATATCTTTATGTTGAAACGGATAAAAATGGCGCGAGTGATCTTGATAGAGAGAATGGTTTTATAGTAATAACCAGAGACTTCAAATATATATGCAAGTATGGGAATGTTTCCGATGTATCGTTTTTAAATATTAAAGCTGTCAATGGAGAATTATAAATGCTCGGACTCGAATTAAAAAAAATGATTAAAAGTCGGATTCTTTTTGTTCTTTGTGTAAGTCTTTTGATTCTTTTCGCGGGCAGGGTATTGATTCTGTATAAAGGGATACCGGATTCTTCTGCCGCAAAGTCGATGAAAAATTTCAAAAAAGCAGATCGATTGAATAATACTGTATTAAACGATGAGATTAATCTTATCGCGGAAAAAGCATTCTCTTCAGATGATTCGAATGGCTCATATTATAGAACAAAATATCTGGCATATTCCGAGGTGATAAAGAGCAGATCATATGTCAGTACTTATCAGGATGATATGAAAAAATATATCAAATCACTTGTAGTACAACGTGCGGAGAATAAAAAGGAGGGTAAAGAAACTTCGCAGTTGGATAAAATGATAGATTATTATAATGTAAAAAGAAATGTTGAAACAGTAAATGATAACGATTTCTATAATTATTTGAAATTATACACCATGTATGATTATAATATTTATTTTAGTGTGGTGATGATGATTTCAGGCGCTGTTTTGTTTGCTTTTGTCTTTCATGAAGAGGATATTCGTGGGATGAGGGAAATAAGTTTAAGCTCCTGTAAAGGAAGGCAAACTTCTTTTTGTGTAAAATTTTCTGCTGTATTTATTGTTATGTTTATGCTTAATGCAGGTGTTGTCATGATTGAATTTGCAGGAGGAGTTTACAGAGGCATATATAAATGGAGTGCACCTATACAATCCATATCATATTTTAAATATTGTCCGTTTTCTGTAAATATATGGCAGTATCTGATAATTACCGGTCTATTGCGTTTTTTTGTTATTATAACTTTTATTGGATTGCTGCTCATAGTTGATAAGGGCAGCAGGGGAATTATTAGATGCCTAAGTGCAGGATTTCTTATTTCTGCTTTTTGCTTTGTACTCTCATCTCCATACTTGAATCATGATAACAAAGGATATGAAATGGTAAAACAAATTGACAGATTACGTTCGATTTGTCCGTTTTGCCTGTTTATGCCTGAGTATTATTTTGAAGGGTTTGATTCAGTTGTGGTTTTGGGTATTCCTGTTTTTAGATTTACCACAGCTATCATCAGCGGATTGATTATTATTATTATGGGCTTCATAATTGGCCTAAACGACAAGAAATATCTGGAGTAAATATTTAATGAACAAACTTGAAATTGAAAAATTAACTAAACATTATAAAAATGTAACCGCAATTGATGATTTTAGCCAGATTTTTACAGATGGATGCTGGGGGTTGCTTGGTCCTAACGGCGCAGGTAAATCTACTTTAATGAGGATTTTGTCTAAGGTTATTTCTGCTAATAATGGTAAAGTAGTATTAAACGGAACTGATATTAATGAGAAGAACGGATACCTTAAGAATATTTCATATATGCCACAGAATTTTGGGTTTTACCCTTTTTTTACTGCAAAGGAAATACTGGAATATTTTTCACTGTTGAAAGGCGTGAAAAAAGATGAAAAACAAATTGATAATCTTCTGGAGCTGGTTAATCTATCGGATGTGAAAGAAAGAAAGGTGAAAACGTTTTCGGGCGGTATGGTAAGAAGGCTGGGAATAGCAGTGGCTTATCTTAATGATGCTAAACTATTGATTCTTGATGAGCCGACGGCAGGTCTGGACCCGAAAGAAAGATTCGTTTTCAAAAAAACAATAAATGAGATGAAGCATAACAGAATAATAATTGTTTCGACGCATATAGTGTCGGAACTTACTGAAATGTGTGACAATATTTGTTTTCTTAATAGGGGAAAGCTTATACGAATAGTTAGCAGAGGGGAAAACAATGATTTTGAAATTGATCTTGAGCAGGAATATATTAAAATGGTAAATGGCAAATAAATGATACTTGAGTTGAAAAAAATCCGACCATGGTTTTATGCGCTTGTACTTTTTTGTATAGGTATAAGGGTCTTTTTTATGTTTCGTGAATCGATTATTAAAGATAGTGAAGAGAAAATATATAGGGAATATATTACGTTGATTAATGAAACAGAGGTTGAAAAACAGACATCATGTTTAGAAGAGCTGATAGCTGAAAGCGAAACCTTGATAAGTAAAAGAAGCGAAATGGATGAGAGCTATTCGTATGGAAGCATAAGCTTTGATGAGTATCATGATTATAACAAAAAGGAAGAAAAAGCAAGAAAAAGCCTGGCCGTTTTATATGAACTATTGGAAAAAAGCAGGGCTTATGATGAAATGAGGACTAAAGGGAAAAAACCGGAGTTTTTCTATGACAAAGAGGAAGAAGCAGTTAGAAAGGCATTGTTAAAAAAAGAATATTATATAGTGGCAGTTTTGATTGTGATTGCTTCGAATTTTTCTTTTTTGGATAAAGAAAACAGAATGGATGAATTTGTGCAATCAAGCAGTCAAGCGGGAAGAAAGCTTCATGTTAAAAGAATTCTGGTAATGGCTGCTTTTGTGTTCTTTTCATGGATGTTTTTGTGGTTGGGAGAAATGTTTTCCGTTAAATATATTTGTGGAAATGATATATTAAATATAAAATTATATTCTTTGTTGGCTTATTCTAAAACAAATACAAAATTGTCAATAATAGGCTTTTTCAGAATTGTTTTTGCGACAAAGCTTATAGTAATGTGGTTCTGGTCTTTGACGGCATATTGTCTGAGTCTAATTATTAAAAACAGAATTATATGTTTGTTTTTGCTTCTGTCTGCCATGCTTTTAATTTTTTAACTCTGTTCTTGTATTGCACACGCTTTTGTGGTATCACCCGAGTTTGCCACTTAATAAGGTAAAAACGGAGCCTCGTTCGGCTCCGTTTTCTTTATTAAATAAGGACTTCCCTTATATAAAACATCTGCTCACTGAAATCCCCAATCATATGGATGATATAAACCTGGATTTCTGTGAACAGTTGCTTCCATGGTCAGAATCATTGCCTATGGAATGCAGAAAGAAAAAGTAAAACTTGGCCGCCGTAAGGCAGCTATGATTTCAGAAGGTACTCGCTATAGAGTGTTTACTTTGTTTCAGTCTGATTGTCTGTAGATTCAGCAGTCTTAGCTGACTCAACAGCAGAAGAAGTGCTTTTTTCTTTGGACGAATTCATGTTGTAGACCGATATGCCAAGAGATGTGGCAGCTATAACAAGCCAAGTACTATGCCTGCAATGGAAATTTTATTTGACATATGAATGTCTCCTTTATACTTAATTACAAATATTTTATTTCAGCCTGATGATTTTTACAAGATATATTTAGTTAGTGTTGTCCATAATTTGTACCCTTTTGTAAGGCTTAATCGGTAGCTGCCGGTGGAGTTTGCTCTTTTTCGTCGCGATTGATCGCTGCGATGATCTTCTGGCACTTTTCTTTATACAGTTCTATAAGGTAGGCGGGAGAGAGTATCTGCATTTTGTCTGCAAATTGGAACAGCCAGCCCCAGAAGGTAGGGCTTACACGGATAGTTGCGGTGACAACGCAGGATGAATCGTCCGATCGCAGCATCTTTATATCCTCTCCGAACTTATCATATATGACACCGATCAGGGAGTCGTCAAACTTAAGGATCACGTTCGCAATCTGTCCGCTGAACATGTTAAAAGATTCTTCAACATATTTTGTCACACCGGCTTTTGCCTGTTCTGATATTTCGCTGATTTCTTCATTTTCTATATTGACCTGTTCCATGCGGTCTAGTCTGTATGAAGTATAATTTGCATGTTTCTCGGTATAACAGATCATGTAGTAGTTATCATCATTATAGATGAGTGATAGGGGATCTGTTATATATCTTTCTTTATCTTTTCTGTAAACACGTTCCCCATTTTCGTTAAGGTCAAAGTAGTAGAAGGAGGCCTTCATATGATTACGGATGGCTTCCTCGAGTGTGCCTACAATGTAGTAGATGCTTTCATTGGTATGCTTTGTAGTATTGAAATGAACTATATTCTGCGTCAACAGGGCTGCTTTCTGGCTTCCGCCGAGAGCGGCGATCTTTCCGGTAAGTTCTTCGGATTTCTTTTCAGTGATGAAACTTGCGGCCTGGACGGCGTCAACCATTATCTTCAGCTCGGGGAGACTGAAGGTGGTATCATCCATATAGTAGCCTTTTTCACGTCCGACAGGCAATGTCATAACTTCATATCCACAGTCATTCAGAGTCTTGACATCATTATAAAGTACTTTACGGTTGCAGGGAATGTTCTTATTCGCAAGCTTTTTGCATAGCTCATTGGTCGTAAGGGGGTGTGACTCGTCAGTTTCGTTCCTAAGTATATCAACGATGGTGAGCAGCTTTATTTTCTGATTTGCTTTTCTTGACATAACAGTCTCCTTTCTGATGATTATGGAGTGGACGGTGGTTTCTAGAATCTACAAATTTAGTATACTCCCAAATCTCTGTCAGGTCAATAATAATATATTCAAATCTTCATAGACATAACACAGGTGTCTCAATAATGGGACAGATAGAGCCAAGACACAATAAACGTGTTGACATACCCTATAATACACCCTATAATATAAACATAAACAAGAAATATGAGAAGAATGCCAGCATATGCGTTGATTAGCACGTTAAATGCTATGTGAGCCGGGGTCAGTGTGTGAAATAATCGCATGAATGCGAGAGGATAGTATATGTAAAGAGTACGTAAGCGCTCTTGGCAGAACTTCTAAAAATATATCCAAGTAAATATAGTTGCAGCTCAGCTAACGTGCTTTTACAGATGAATGTCCTCAGTCAGCTTTGATTGGGGATATTTTGCTATCCAGATAGTAACTTGACAAATAGCAACTATAATAAAGGGGCTTATATTTTAGAAGCTTTTAAAGTAGTATAGCCATATAAAATGTTATGTATCGAGGTGCAATATGGCTGATGAGAATAAAAAAGTTTTCGAATACAAAAAGCTGGGCAGCTTGAAGTTTAAGCTTAAGGAAGTAATGGATGCCAGGGGCATTACCAGAAACAAACTTGCTCATGACATAGATGTCCGTAATAAGGTTATCAATAGATGGTATAATGGCACCCTGGACAGAATCGATGTAGAAGTGGCTTGCAAGCTTTGTTATTCCTTAGGATGTAAGCTGGAAGATCTCGTGGAGTACCGCGAGGTTGATAATGCCGAAGATTAAAAAAAGAATAGTTATGAATTTGAAGAACCTGCTGAGTTTTCAGCAGGTTTTTTTATACCCTAAAAATGGCTGTTATTTGTTGTTCCTTCAAAATCCATAAGGATTTTCCTTACGGAAAATTTTTTTAAAAGGCTCTTTTAATAGTGTAAATACGGGTGAACTTAACACTCTACACTATTCTCAAAGGCCAGACAGGAGGCTTGGAGATGAGGAAAACAATGAGTAAAAGCTTACAACGTCAGTTTGAAATTGTGCATTTTATTGCAGATTGTAAAGAAGGAACGCACTTTAGTGATCTTGTGAAGCGTTTTAAGGTAAGCAGGGCTACCATAGCCAATGATCTGGACTTTATTGAGACATTTATCGGTGTCAGGATGATAAGAGAAAGAGGCCGGTATGGGAAAATAGCAGTATATAAAGATTATAAGTACCGACTTAAATTGCTTAGTGAAGAACAGCAGAACGGCTGTGTGGAAATTCTGCGGGACTATAAGCTTAAAGAAAGCCATCACGATGTAATCCTTTCGATATTGATGGAATTTGGTGTTCCCAATATCGATCATCTTGAAAACTGATAATCTTATTTGAAACTTGAAAACTGAATAGATTCACTCATGGATGATATTTGGGTGCTGCCGATTTGAGAAAAAACATTAAGATAATGTTAAGTATCACACCTGCAGCTTGATTCATGCATAGCGTAGCCGGTGACGTGGTTGTCGCGGAAGGCCGTGGCAGGCATAGGGAACGGGCATGAGAAGGAATCGTTAAATGTTTTCTTGGCTATAACCAAGGAAAAAACTAAATCTGATGGTTATGGCCTGATTAAACATATACGGTTACTCTCAAAGGACAGCAAAACAAGGAGGTAGTATCGTGGAAGAAAAACAAGAATTGTTTGTTCGGGGCAATGAATTGAATATCCCGCCACATGTAAAAGAAAAATTATCTATCAAGGTGGCATTGGCGCTAATAAAAGATTTACAGCAACAGAATCTTATTTCAGAGGGTGTTTATAAAAAAGCTGAAGAAAAAGCCAAAAAAATGATTGATAAAGTCGAAGTCAAATGATATAATAATTAACAAAATAAGGAGAAAAACTTATGAGCCGAAGAGTAGCCATATATGCCAGAGTATCAACTGAACACGAAGCGCAGTTATCCGCGTTGGATAATCAGGTTCAGTACTATGACAATCTTCTGAAAATTCATCCAGAGTGGATACTGTATAAGCAGTATATTGATGAGGGGATAACCGGAACTTCCGTTAATAAGCGTAAAGCCTTTACTCAAATGCTTGAGGATGCCAGAGATGGTAAGTTTGATCTTATTGTTACAAGAGAAGTTTCAAGGTTTGCAAGAAATACTGTTGATACTTTGCAGGAAACGAGAAAACTTAAGAAAATCGGAGTTGAGGTCTATTTCACAGAAGACAATATATGGACTATGAACGATGAAGATGGCGAACTCCGATTGACGATAATGGCTACACTTGCACAGAATGAAAGCAAAAAGACTTCGCTGCGTGTAAGAGCCGGTCAAAGAATCTCCTTTGAAAATGCTGTGCCGTATGGCAATGGCAATATACTTGGATATGAGCGAGTGAATAAAAAGTATGTAATCAATCCGGAACAGGCAAAGACTGTTAGGTTGATTTATGATATGTATCTTGCTGGTCAGGGAACTAGGAATATACAATATGAACTTGAAAAGAGAAAGTGCCTGACAGCAGCAGGGAATACTACGTGGCATACTGCAACAATAAGTCATATCCTTGGGAATCCGTTTTATTGCGGTACTATTGTATACAGGAAGCAATATGTGACGGATTATCTGGAACAAAAGAAAATAAATAATTATGGTGAAGTAGAACAGATTGTTGTTGAAGGTGAGCATGAGCCAATTGTTACCAAAGAAGAGTTTCAGAAAGTCCAAGCGATTAAAGATACAAAAAAATCATCCGTGTCACAGAGAGGACGGCGAGGTGAAAAACCTCCTAAGTATATTTGGTGTAAAAAACTGAGATGCAGTTGCGGAAGTGCTTTCAACAGAAAGGTCTGGACTAAATTAAAGGACGGAACTCAGAAATACTGTTATCAGTGTTATTCGGCTATACGTCATGGAACATATGGTGCTCGAAAAACAAGGGGGCTCAGTGTTGAGGGAATATGTGATATCCCGATGATACAACAGTGGAAGCTAGACCTGATCGTAAGAACCATTATGAAGATGTTGTGTGAGGATAAGAAAAATGTTCTTAAAATAGCCGATAAGCTTTTGGAAGATAGCCTTAATGATCATGATGACTCTGAGGAAAGACTTCAGATACAAGATCTGCAGAACAAAATCAAAAGACTGTCAAAGAAAAAAGAGAATCTTCTTGATTTAAGGCTTTCAGATGCTATATCAAAGGAAGAGTTTATTGATAAAAGGGCTGATGTTGAGAATGAGATTTATGAGCTTGAACGACAAAAATCTGAACTGATGACCAAGATATCTGCTTCCCCTGAAGAGATTGACAATAAGTTACAAGTTCTTCAATGTCTTATGGATCAGAAAATAGAACTTGACGAGTATACTATACCAGAGGCAATAATAGATGCACTGATAGATGAAGTAATAGTATATAAAGACAAATTTGTTATAAAACTTGCTGGACTATCTAATGAAAAAAATGATTTAATCACATGCTTTGTAAATAGCAAAGAGGTAGTAGGTCAAACTCCTTATTTTGTAAATGGAAGCACAGGCTGCTATAGCACAGAAGAAGTAATCTTCATTTAAAAATTTAGTTTTAACAATCATTAAGAGATCGGAAAGTTGCAAATGCAGCCTGACGGTCTCTTTTTTGAATATGGTGAATTTATATTCCTCGGAAAAAAGTGATAAACATGTTCAAACCGAGGAATATAACTATTGCATTATCTGGTTGTTTGTGTTATAATCCTCGATAATAGCAATAAATATATAACAAACCGAGGAATATAATTATGAGCAGTAATACAATTATAGGCAGAGAGTACGAAATTAGGAAACTTAACGAGCTTTATGATAGCAAATCTGCTGAGCTTGTTGCTGTGTATGGTCGGAGGAGAGTAGGAAAAACGTATCTTATAGACGAAGTATTTGAAGACAGGATATGCTTTAGACATTCGGGGATGTCTCCTGATGAGGAGGAGAAAACTGAAAACAAAAGAAAAAGCAGAATGAAGGAACAACTGGAACACTTTCACAGATCATTGAAGGAGTACGGTTCTAAGACAGAGAAAGCACCGGAATCCTGGCGTGAGGCTTTTTATATGTTGGAGGATTTGCTAACTGAAAAATATGATAAATCAAGCAGAGTATTGGTATTTATCGATGAAATACAGTGGCTTGATACTCCCAGAGCTCGTTTTATGACAGGATTTGAGGCTTTTTGGAATGGCTGGGCCTGCCACAGAAAAAATGTTATGGTTGTTGTCTGCGGAAGTTCAAGTTCCTGGATTCTTGACAATATGATTAATAATCATGGAGGATTATATGGAAGGGTAACGCATGAAATGAAGTTACTTCCGTTTGATTTACATGAGTGTGAAAAGTTTTTTGAATCCAGATCCGTAATAATGTCTCGATATGATATGGTTCAGGCATATATGATGATTGGTGGAATACCATATTATTTGAAATATTTTGAAAAAGGACTGAGTTTGTCGCAAAATATTGACAGAATCTTTTTTTCGAAAAGTGCTGTTCTTAAAGATGAATATAGTAGACTGTTTACATCGCTTTTTACTAACTCTGATATAATGAAGTCAATCATTGAGGCTATAAGTACAAAAAGGAGAGGATTGTCCAGAAAAGAGTTGACTAATTATATAGGCATCACAGATGGCGGCGATTTATCGAAACAGTTAAAAGCCTTAATAAACGGCGATTTTATTACAGAATACTGTTCTTTTGGAAATGATAAAGAGACTATGTATAAATTGACAGATCCGTTCTGTAATTTTTTTCTTGAGTTTGTGAAGAAGGCCAGAAATACAGGAAAAAATAACTGGGTCAATATTGAAAAAACACCACAGGTAAATACATGGAAAGGATATGCCTTTGAAAATGTATGTTGGAATCATTTAAATCAGATTAAAGCAGCATTAGGTATTAGTGGGGTTGTTACCAGGGAATCTTTATGGTCAAAGAGAGGGTCGGAAGATACAGATGGTACACAGATAGACCTTATAATCAGCCGTAATGATAATATAGTGAATATGTGTGAGATAAAGTTCTACAGTAATGAGTTTGAAGTAAATAAAGAGTATCATCTTATATTAGATAGAAGGAAAAGGCTTCTTCAGGAAATAATTCCCAAAAGAGCGGCAGTGCATAGTACACTGATTACTACTTTCGGACTTAAGAAGTGTGGCTACTTTAGTGATTTTGTTAATGTCATCTTGATGGATGATTTATTCGCGTAGAAATAGTAAGTATTCCGAACATCAATTATTACACGAACAAAATATTTAAGGATTCTGAATTTCAGAAGAATTCAGTTATTAGATAATATCTAATACCTGCTGATGATGGAAAACAATGGGTGCGGCAATTCAAAAATCAACTTTCTAAAATCAACTAAAATGGGAAAAGGCGGTGTAATTATGGGATATCTTATAAATGAGACAACCAGAGAAGAAAGAGAGCAGATTGTTGCCGAGTCCATCGGAAATATCAATGGTGGATGTGACGGTTGCATGTCCGGGCTTGCAGAAATGTATCAGGATTATATTGATGGCAGGAGAGAAATACGTGATATCAATATGGAGTTCAGGGCAAATTATGAGTCCGGTGATGAAGGACCTGAAAAAAGCAGCTGCGAATATTTTGGCTGAAACAGAAGATCCATGACAATTAAAGAGATGACAAAAGGACAGAATGACATGGAAAACGAGTTTTGGGCAAAATTGAATAATAGAGAAGAATGTGGTATCCCATGCTTCGGTGGCGAAGAGGACGGCGACTGTTTTGATCAAGCTGACTTTAATAAAATGGTAAATGAACGACTTCTCCCCAAAAGAGGCCTAAATGTATGAGATTTGGGGAGAAATCGTTATATCGATAAGGGTTTTGAAATCGAATATGAAGATGAAAAAAAGATTGGTTATTTGGAGCATTTTTATCATCTGGTGTGTCTACATTGTTTTGGCTTATGCCTGCGAAATGAAAAAACAGGGCATAAAACTGAAGCCGGTTGATATCGATGAGGTAAACAATATATCTGTGGATGGCAGCGATATTACGCCGTTTATAAGGGTGATGGGTTATGGAGCTAACGGTCTTACTGCCTTTGTGGTGAGCGTGGGTTATGGCATAGCTACGCTGATACTGAGTCTGATCCCGGCAGTTTTGATCACAGTCATTTTTTTAAAAAAAGAAAAGCACATTGAGGTCTGGGAGTATGATATATCCAAAAAGATATATATTGCAGGGCTCGTTTGCATGTTTGTGCTGAGCCTGATAATCACAAGCTTTACCGCTATTATTCCCATGGCTGTGATGACTTTGGTATGTGCATTTTCGGGCATAGTGTATCTTTCGAAGATGAGAGGGCTGACAGAATAATTTTGTGCATTGACTGCCTGGCAGGAAAGCTGGGCTTTACAAGGGAGTGTATTGAAAGACTGATAAAATACTACCGCGACAGCGGCAACTGTACTCTTTTTGTATAAGGTCACGGTGAACATGAAAATTACGAAAGGAGAAAGGGTGTCGGAGGCGTAGGCCCGGTGCAAGTGAATAAATTCCTTGCAAGCAAAGAAAAGTGGTGTACCACTTTTTAATACTTGTTAGGGCGAGCCCTAAGACCCCGTAGATAAGCCGGATGATAAAGAACAACTAAAGCGAGATGTAAATGAGCTTGAACGAATAAAGGAAGAACTGATTAAGAAGTATTTTAGCCCGTGGAAAACTTATAATTCTTGACGAAGGCTGGATTATCGGGTATTATGGCATTAAAAATCAGACTGACAAGAATTCCGGAGGATTCAAAGGCCCGACATCTGTTATATGCAGAGCAGCAGGGATAAGGGAAATACCGGATTGCTTTTATTGAGTCGTGAAAGGAATGTAAATAATGAAGAAGGATTATATTCCGTTTGACTGGAAGGCGGTAAATGATAAGGCTTTCTGGCTTGAACCCTGTGAAGAAAGCTATTATTATGCTGAAAAATGGTATAAGGAAGGTCGTAGGAGTGTGCTCGATCTGGGTTGCGGGCTTGGAAGACATGCGATTTTATTTGCAAAGCGTGGCTTCAGAGTGACTGCGGCGGATATTTCCGAAGACGCTCTGGCATTTCTAAAGGCTTATCAAAAGGAACAGGGAGCGGAAGTTACCTGCAGAAAGGCCGACATGGAGGAACTTCCTTTCGCGGAATGTGCTTTTGACTGTATTTTTGCAATGCATGCCATGGGACATGCCGATACGCCGGGAATGAAGCGCGTTATGTCCGAAGTTAAACGTGTTCTTAAACCCGAAGGGACAATTTTTTTGACACTTTGTTCAAAAGAGACATGGACCTATGCACAGTCGGATGCTTTCAGGGTAGATGAAAATGTGATCATTAAAAATGACGGACCGGAAAAAGGCGTGCCCCATTATTTTGTTGACAGTGAAGACATTAAAAAGCTTTTTGAAGATTTTGAACTTGTGAAGGTAAGACATATTGATGATTGTTTCAGTGAGGGAGAATGGAGAAATCAAAAACATTATTTTATTGAGGCGGTTCTTCATAAAAAAACAATCAGTCCCGATTACAGCAATGTGATCGGACAACGTGTGGATTGTAAAATCGACAGACCACTCGGTTCGGTACATCCCAGGGTCAAAGATATGGTATATCCGGTAAATTATGGCTATGTGGAGGGAATAATCGCAGGGGACGGTGCCGAACAGGATGTCTATGTGCTTGGCATTGACAAGCCGACAGAGGAGTTTTCGGGAACTGTCGTCGCAGTATATCACAGGCTGAACGACAATGAGGACAAGTGGATCGTGGCACCGGATGACAAAAGCTTTACCAAAGAAGAAATACTTGAAAAGATAGATTTTCAGGAAAAATTTTTTGACGGTGAACTGTATTGCCGGTAATACCGTAAAAATTTTTCTCAATCTGGTTTTGGCAGCAAAAACGAAATGAAAAAAATAACGCAAGGGAATTTTATGGCATTAAAAATCAGACTGACAAGAATTCCGGAGGATTCCTATGGATATTGAGAGAATTAAACTGATTGCCAGAGAAGCGGGAGAAATCATGCTAACGGCTGTCAGACCTCAGGTAATGGAAAAAGAAGGCCACGCCAATTTCTGTACTGAAACAGATGAGAAGATTCAGGCTTTCTTAATTGAAAAGCTGAAAGAAGTAGTTCCTGAAGCATCCTTTCTCGGAGAAGAGGACGGACAGGATGTTTTTACAGATAAGATGAGTCAGGGATATTGCTTCGTATTGGATCCTATTGACGGAACTTCTAATTTCATATATGCCTATAGACCATCTGTTGTGTCTATAGCGTTGCTAAAAGATGGCAAGGCTTACATGGGGGTGGTTTATAATCCCTATGACGATATGATGTTTACTGCCGTTACCGGACAGGGCGCATATCTGAATGGTGAAAGGATAATGTCTTCTGAGCTTCCTCTTTCAGATTCCCTTTCTGTGTTTGGTACGGCTCCATATTATACAGAACTGCAGGATAAAACTTTTGAAATAGCCAAAAAACTGCTTCCTCTTTGCGTTGATTTAAGACGCTCGGGAACGGCAGCCTGGGATATGTGCTGTGTAGCTATGGGAAGGTGCGGTCTCTATTATGAATTGAGAATTCAGCTTTGGGATTATGCAGCTGCTGCGCTGATCGCAAGTGAAGCAGGCTGTACACTTACAGATGTTTCCGGTAATCCACTTTCTTACAAAGGCGCGACATCTGTTATATGCAGTGCCAGAGGGGTAAGAGAAATACCGGATTGTTTTAAAAATTGACAGATGATATGTTATTAGCGCAGGTTCCGAGAGCCTGCGTTTTTATTTGATGTTCACCGTGAACATCTGAGGGGAGGTTGATATGGCTTACTGCAAGATACTGTCTATCAAACGGGGATTTCAGAATTTCATTGCGTATAAAATGTGAGTGTGATATTATATAAATCAGGTAAACCAATAAGGAAAATGAGATATGAGTGATATGATATTTCCAAGAAGATATATATTGCCGGCCTTGTTGTCATGCTTGTGCTACAGATGTGGCAATATCGAACACTGTAAAAAAGAACGCAAAACAAGATGCTTCTAACATTTATAAATTAAACGGGCCAAGAAAAGGACGAAGATTATGTTCAAAGATTATTATGAAAAGCTTTTGGCACAGTTGTCACTTGACTTTAACTGTACTTCGGCTGATTTACAGGCAAAAGAAAATATTATTGTAACTTCGGCACTGAATGAGGGTAGAAGAAGCTACAGTCCCGGTAAACCATTCATGCAGATGGTGACAGTGGGAATGAACACAGTCATTATGGCAGATGAATGTCTCCATGAATTCCTGCATGGGCTGGTAAAAGATGTGGAGGGTCATCATTTATTTGAATTTGACAATCTTACGAAACTGAATGAAGAACTTAAGAAGTATGGTTATCAGATGAATCCGACGCATCATATGTTCCTGCCCGACAGTGATATAAAGATAGAAAACCGCTGTGAAGTGAAGTGGCTTTATGATGATGAGATCAATAAATTCTATGGTGACCGGAGGTTTCCGAACGCAATTGCTTTCCCTGAACCGTGCCCTGTAAGGCCTGACAGGATTGTTGTCATTGCATGTGACGGAGATACGATCATGGGGATGGCCGGCTGTTCGGAAGATGCGCCTCACTGGCAACAGATCGGAATAGATGTTCTTCCGGAATATCGTTCAAGAGGTATTGGATCCTATCTTGTGAGCTTGCTGAAAAACAAGATTATTGAGATGGGGGATGTTCCCTTCTACGGTACCGCTGCAGCCAATATCCAGTCGCAGAGAATTGCCCTCAAAAGCGGTTTTAAGCCTGCATGGGTTGAAACCGAAGCTTGGTGCACTTTTGGTGCGCAGGCCGGTTTATAATATAGCTACGAAACAAGCAAACTGGGATTGCTGCAGGCAATGTTCCTGCAGAACGGAGCTGTATTATGAAAAAAACGAAGAAAATTAGAACTGGACTTGAACTGGCTGCTATTACAGGTCTGGCAGCGCTGGTTTTTTCTGCATGCGGAGTATATGGCTCGCCACTTGCGGACGGTGACAGCATATCTGAGGCAGTGGGAAGCCTGATCGATGATATATCAGAGGTAACCGATGAGATGAAAGAAGGCTTTTCGGAAGCAAAGGATAATATCGAAAAGCTTACACCTCAGGTAAAAGAACAGGTCGGCGAAATGAAAGAAGGCTTTTCACAGGCAAAGAAAGATGTGAAGGAAGTTGTTTCGGATGCCGAAGGGTAATTGATTATAGGAGTTTACGTAACAAAGAACTGAAAGAAGAGAAATATGAGAAACAGGAAGAATAAGATATCAATTGGCAGGTCTGCTATTATTACAGTAGTGCTGGCTTTTGTCTGCGGCATTTTTATTGCCGGAGGCTTGTTTGATGTTGCCCTTGCCGCAGATATCAAGCCTGTAGAGATCAATGAAACGAATTTTCCGGATGCAAATTTCAGGGCTGTTATTTCGGGCAGTGACTATGATCGTGACGGAAACGGTGTTCTCAGCAGCCGGGAGATTGAACTTACCATCAATATCCATTGTGACGGGATGAATATCAAGTCGCTTAAGGGTATTGAATATTTTACTGCGCTGCAGGGTCTGTATTGTACCGAAAACCGGATAGAGACCATGGACCTCAGCAAGAATAAGGAACTTCGTGGTGTCTGGTGCTCGGACAATCTTTTTACTTCTCTTGATTTTACTCCAAACCCCGAGCTGTTGTGGGTATATTGCTATAACTGTAAGCTGACAAAACTGAATATTGCAAATAATCCCAAGATGGCATATGTTGAGTGTAACTCGAATCCTTTGAAAAAAATCGATGTTACCCATAACCCTGAGCTTTCGCACCTTATCTGCAGCGATTGTGGGCTGACTGAGCTTGATCTCAGTAAAAATCCGGAACTGTCACATCTGGATGCGCTGAACAATTACCTTAAAAAGCTGGATGTGAGCCATAATCCGAAGATGAAAAGACTGGACATATGGAACAATCCGGGGCTCGGAAGCATTGATGTCAGTAAAAATCCAGGACTCCAATACTATAACTGTGCCTTTAATGGTGCTACGAGCGTAGATGTGAGCAAAAATAAGGAGCTTCAGAAGCTTATCTGCAGCTATAACAGCATCAAGAAGCTGGATCTTTCAAATAATCCCAAGCTGGTATATCTGGATTGTGCGCAGAACCGGATTTCTTCGCTTGATCTTACAAATAACCCCCAACTGTATTTTCTGCAGGCTTTTACCAATCCATTCACTAAACTTAATATCGGTGACAATCCTTTCCTTGTAAAAGTCTATAAGGAAGGAAAGAAAAAGGCGGAATATGCTGTTTGTAACGGCCATTCCTGGACACTTGACTATGGCGGAGAAACTTCCACAGGCGGAGATAATTTACTTTTCCTGTGCGTTGATGACGTCGTCAAAGTAAATACCACCCCGACAAAAACCAGTTCGGGCTCGGGCTCGGGCGATGATGTGAAGAATACAGGAGATCTTATCACAAGGGAGGCTGTCGCGCAGACCTTATATGAGATGGCTGGGAAACCCGGTGTGAAAGGATTAAAATCCAGATTTAAAGATGTAAAAGCAGGCTCGTGGTATGAGGCAGCACTCCTCTGGGGTGAGAAAAACTCCATATGTGTCGGCTATCCTGATGTTTCCTCCGATAATTTCGGAGTGGGAGAATATATTTCCAGACAGGATATGACGCTCATGCTTATGCGCTATGCGGAATATAAGAACTATAAAAGAGCAATTGATTTCGGCAGAACCGACGAATTTGCGGATTATTATGAGATAGATTATTATGCATGGGAGGCCATGACCTGGGCCGTCACATGGAACATAATGAACATCAAGGGAGATCCCAATGCTCCGAAAAGTAAGCAGCGCCTGGATCCGAAAGGAAAGGCAACAAAAGCCGACCTGGAATATATGCTTAAAAGAATGCTTGAGGAGAACGGGGATGCGAAAACCAAAATTGTGATCACCGACAAAGCTGAGCCAAAACAGGCAAAAACCACTCAGGCACCTGCAAAGGTAACTCAGGCACCTGCAAAAACTACTCCTACACCAAAAGCGGGCACGCCGACGCCAAAAGAGAGTACGCCGACGCCGGTAGAGAACACTCCGACAGCAACTCCGGGACAGACCGAAACCATTACGGAAAATATCACACCTACAGCAAAATTGGAAGAATCAGAATCTGATGCAAACACTCCGATACCCAAAGAGGTTGAAAGCGAACAGGCTAAGGATGAGGCAGAGTCAAAACAGAGTGAAAATCTTTCTTCCGAAAACGGACAGGAAGCTGAAAAGAGTGAAGCCGAATCCGTAACAGTAGATGACAAAGCGGAACCCCTTGAGGATGAAGCGAAAACCGTTAAAAATGAAACTTCAAAAGAAAAGGAAACCGATAGCGGAAAACATAGTATAAAGTATATGTTCATACTTCCGGTTATTCTTGCTTTAATTATTGTTTTTATAATATTCATAAGGAGAAACCGATGACGAAACCGGGAAATTCTTTTGTTGACAATATGGAGGAGGCTCTCCGAAACAAAGAAAACGATGATGAGGGAAAAGACGGAAAAATTGATGTATTCCTGAGTTATTCTTCTTTGAATAAAAATGTGGCTGATGCTGTTGTTTCGGAGTTTGAACAGCATGGTATCAGATGATGGTATGCTCCGAGGGATATTATTCCCGGACAGGAGTGGGTCAGCGCAATTCATGATGCAATCAAAAGCTGCAGGCTCTTTGTACTTATCTATACCGACAGCTCCAATGAGTCAAAGCAGGTCGCAAACGAAGTGGCACTTGCCTTCAATTCCGGAAAAACACTGATTCCGTTTAAACTGTCGGATGCCGAAATGAGCAGTGAATTGGAGTACTATCTGACAAGGGTGCACTGGCTTGATGCTGTAAAACCGCCGCTAAGGAAGAGCATTGAAAGCCTGAGGGAGTATTCCGAAAAGATTCTGGATGGAAATATACCAAAGGATGTATATGATAAAAACTCCCAAAATACAACAGGCCGACAGCCTTCAAGATTCTTGCTTCTTCCTTTTATTGCAGCTATGGCTGTAATATGCGTTGCCGCGATCTTTATGCTCCTCAAAAATAAAGACAATAAAGAAAGTTCGCCGGAATCTGCCGAAAAACAGGTTGAGATAACTTCACTACCTACAGAGGCAGACGCTATGTATGAGCTGGCTGCACATTACTATGAGGAAGGCAGTGAAGAAAGTATCAAAAAGGCCTTGGATTTATATGAAAAAGCAGCAGCGGCAGGAAATGTGAATGCAAATAATTTCATGGGAAGCTACTATGTGGAACTGGAAAAAGAAAGAGAAGTAGGAGCCGAAAGCGTGATAGGAAAGGCAATTTCGTATTATGAGGTTTCGGCGGAAAAAGAAGATGCCGTTGCTTTGTACAGTCTCGGATATATTTACGAAAATGAAAATAATGATCTGGGAATTGAACCGGATAATGTCAAGGCTCTTAAATACTACGAAAAAGCCATGAATGCCGGAAACTCTTCTGCGGCGAAAGCATATGAAAGAGTAAAAAAGAAGATGGAAAAATAGTTATTTAACAAATTATTTACATTTTTGGTGCACTTTTGGTGCGGAGTATGTGTCATAATACCTGATGAAAGTAAATAAGGAGGCGTAATATTATGGATTTTGATATCAAGAAATCAAAAAGCTTTTTTGGGAATGGCTTACTGGAGAAAACCGTTTTTGACGGAAAAATGACCGTGAAGCAGCTGCTTCTGATAGTTGTGGTGGTCATTGCCGTTCTGATCGTTATTAAGCTTGTGACAGGTGTGATGAAAACAATTTTACTTGTAGTGATCATAGCAATTGCAGTTCTGAGATTTGGTCTGACCTTCCCTGCAACAATTAAGGATACCGATAAGAAGATTGCCGAAGAAGGAATAGCTACATATAATACGAAATATGTAAACCGGACAGATAATCTGAAGTCTTCAGGAAATAATATATCGATAAAAGTTGGTGATGAATGGATTTCGGTAAAAGAGGTTGAGTCCATCCTTTACCCGAATCCCCTTACCGGCAAAAAGATGGGTATCAGCATAGACGGAGAAATCTATCAGGTTGAGGATGAGTATGTAATTAACATGCTGAAGAGCTTTACAGACGGTAATATCCTTCACCAGATATTCGGAACATTCAAGGATAAAAAATAAAGAACTACAAATGAAAATATAATACGGACCTTAACCCCGCAGATGACTGCGGGGTTTTTTGGAATTAAAATGAACTTTTAGGACGCCAGGTGGCATTATATAGTATAAAGTATTGATACTGAGGAATAAAATGACGGTCATTGAAAGTTTGTGCCAACGAATACTTGACACAAACAGGACCGGAGAATAATATTTACTTTTACAACCCAAAGTGATATACTTTACGTATATCTCATATTGTTTTTTACAAGGCAGGAGGTAATACTCCTGCCTTTTTAAAAAGGGTAAAAAAGGCTGCCGTATGGATGATAAGATATTCGAAAAGACACTTTCCGGTTTTGTTCAGGATTTCGCGAATGGGGATGCAATCAGGCATCTTGCAGATAAGGGCTTTACTGTGCCTGAGATAAAGTCAAGGCTTGATTTCCCGGCTTCGCAGACCCTTGTTGCAAAGACCGTGTGGGATCATTTTGTCGCAACGGCAAAAATTCTGCCAGGGTCTCCGGAAACTGCAAAGAAGGAAAAGGTCAGCTATGTAAAGGAAATCGGAGAATACGGCAGGGTTTCCTTCAGGCAGGTAAGAGAGGAATTATCGGGGGATGATAATGAATATATCCCGTGTGATTTCGGGCTTGATATGATGAGAGACCGGAAAGCCTTTGATGAAAAGCTTAAGAAGCTTGATGACAAGGACAGGGACTATGTACAGTGCCTTCCGTGGCCGCGTGCAAGGGTATGGCATGTGAAGGACGAGAGAATGACAAGGATAATGGTGCTATACAAAGGGGAATGATTATGGGCAACATGATAGTTTTAAATGACGGAAGTTCTTTTGATGAGGCAAGGCTTGAAAGTGAAAAGTGGCTCTCATATCTTTACTATACCGAAAACAAGGACGTCAATATCGAACGTGTGGATGTGGTTGAGCAGATCAGCGGGAAGGAAACGCTTTCCTATGTGCTCAGGACTCTTGATATACTTGAGAATAATAAAAACGGGCTTGATGATAATGAAACTGAAATCGTAAGGACGGTGCTTTCATGGTCTGAGGTTGCAAAGGGCGGAAGCGTAAAGGAAAGGGAGAGCTGGAGGAAAAAGGGCTACCCTCTTGACATACACAATCTGGCATCGGCTGAAATCTATCTTGAGGAATGCCAGGATACTGCAAAGAATAAAACCATCATTTCAACTCTGATAAGGACTCACGGGCTGATCGGACAGGCACTTCGTGGTGAGGTAAGGGTGGATAAGAATGCTCCCTTGCTTGATTTAAAGAGATATCTGACAGAAGAGAGCCTTGAAAGAATAGTCAAGGTTCTAAACCTATGCATTATCGGCGGTGTAAGCGAGGCTTTGTGGGAGAAGGTAAAGGATGATGCAATGAGCCTTATCGACAGGGTGCTTGCGGGTGATTTCACGGAGTTTACCGACAGGGAGAGAATGGAAAGACTTGATCCGCGCCTTAAGGATGCCGATGAGGAGTTACAGTTTGTTTTTTCGGAGAAGATTTTTCCGAAATATGAGCTCTGGTACTATCAGGCAGCCTTTGCGGACTTTATGCTTCCGCACATCAAGTGGCTTCTTTGTAAGGCTGTGGAAATGCTTGATGAGGATGTGGCATATATTTCCTTCAAGCATGTAGCGGATGCGCTTTACTATGATTTTCAGGGAAAAAAGCATCTTAATGTCTATAAGGAACGTATCATAGAAAAATATATAAAGGAGCCGGCTCTTAACAATGTGGAGCTTGTGGTACTGAAGCAGGGCAAGGCTGTGCTTTGTGATTTCAGGTTTTCAAAGGTATGCGAAAAACTGATAGATTTCTGCGTTGAGGCGGAGAGGAGCGGGCTGCTTACTTTTGAGAAGAGCATTACGGTATTGTATGACATGTTCGGGTTCAGAAGGGATGAATTTGACCGTCTGAACAACGAGGAAAGATATCTTGCGAGAATGAATGCTACGGAGGAAAGCACGAAGAATTCGATCATTGATTATGTGACAGGAACTTCGGTTGTGGATGTTGGCAGCGGAGGCGGAGTTCTCCTTGACCTTCTGGAGAAAACCTATCCGGACAAAAGGGTGATCGGTACCGATATCTCGGAGAATGTAATTGAAGCACTTAGTAAAAAGAAGGCTGAGGAAAATCATAGCTGGACTGTGATACGCCATAATTTCTATGAGGGTGTTTTTAATGAACCGGTTGACAATGTGATTTTCTCGTCGATACTTCATGAAATATATTCATACACCGAGACCGAAAACGGCAGGTTCGATATCGAAAGCGTGAAGAAAGCACTGAAAAATGCCTATGCTTCACTAAGACCCGGCGGGCGTATCATAATCCGCGACGGTATAAAGACCAAAGTGGACGAAAGCACGATAACTTTACGGTTCAAGGATCCCGACGGACCGGAATTCTTTAAAAACTATGTCAATGATTTCAAGGGACTTAAGGACATTGAAGATAAAAAAATCGTGATGAATCCTGATGGTACGGTAAGTGCCTGCACGAATTTCATCAGGGAATTTCTTTTTACATACACCTGGGGCAAGCAGTCCTATGCACATGAGGTACAGGAGCAGTTCGGGTATTTTACTCTTGACGAGTTCAGGGAGTTTTTCGAAGAAATCGGCGCAAAGCTGATAAGGTGTGAGGAGTTTCTGGAGCCGGGCTACCCGCTTCATCTTTCGCCCAAGGTGGAACTGATTCCGGATAAATATCCTGCATCGAATTGTATAATAGTTGCGGAGAAGGCATGATCATTGAAAAAGAAGAAAAATTTGATATCAGTGTTAATCTCCTGGTTTCCTGCAAAAATCACAGTGAGGAGCTTGTGATTCCTGGCGAGTATGAGGGCAGCAGGATACAAAAGATAGCTGCCGGCTGCGCTGCCGACAAGAGTACCAGGTCGATCAAAATCTGTGAGGGTGTTGAGAGGATAGGCAGCAAGGCATTCATGGAGTGCATGAATGTTTCAAAGATTGAGCTTCCTGCAAGTCTTGAATACTGCCATGATGCCGTGTTCAGTTCATATTTCTATGGGGATGCCAGAAATGTGATGTATCTCAGACGCCGCCTGAGTCTTGAGGAATATGAGCTTTTCCTGCATAATACGATAGTGCTTTGTGATGGCAGACGGATGCTTGTGGGAGATTATGCGAATGATAAAAAATTCGGGGCGATATTCCGTGGCTTTCATGGGCTTTTTACGCCTGCAAGGATTGATAAAGAGATGCAAGCCATATATTTCGGCGGCAGCGACAAAAAAGGTCCGACCCAGTTTGTTTTTGACGGAAATGAGGAGCTTCGGTTTGAAAATCCGAAGCCTGTGGGCTATGGCTTTGAACGGGAGCTGGTGGCAAAGCTTATAGAACGTGGGAGTGACACGCCGGACTTTCCGACCGCAGAGCTTCCGAGCGACAATGCAATAATTTCAGGTAAAATACCTGTGCTGCCCCGTGTTATAATTGCTTATTATAACGATAATGATGTGGAAACCGACAAGAATGACGTTTTGGTCAATATACATCTGCGCTTCGTTCCGGCTTTTTACCCGGGGCTTGAAAGGGTGACATATTCCGGAAATGAATATTTTATTTACAAGGAAATGTATCTGTCATCAGACTTTAAGATTCCGGTGCTTAAAAAAATGAATCTGAAAATGGTTTATGATGCGGAAGGAAAGCTCGCAGATGAGATGACTGCAAAAAAAGTGGCCGATAAATACAGGCTTTTGTCAATGATAGGATAGGATTATGGATATTCGCGAAGAGATCAGTATGGGAATCAGACGCTTTAAAATGGACATGCTGAAAAAACTGCCGTTTTATGGCGACATCATGATGCGCATCCGGGTGATCGAGGATGAAACAATTGAAACAGCGTGTACCGACGGACGCGAGATAAGGTATAATCCTGTTTTTTTTGCACAGCTATCAAAGGGCGCGAGAAATTATGTATATATGCACGAGGTTCTTCATATACTGTTTTTGCATTGGAGGAGAATCAGTGAAAGGGATCCGTATATCTGGAATATTGCCTGCGACTATGTGGTAAACGGGACGCTTGACAATATTGTATGGAAGATGGACCATGAGAAGATTGAATTCGTAAGACCGGCTGGGCTTTGCGTACTGCCTCATAAATATGAGGGAGAGGGCGCTGAAGAGCTTTACAACATACTTGTTCAGAGACCGCAAAGGAAGGGAATGCTTAGAATAGTCGACCTTCCGGGCGGAGGTAATGGAAAAAAGAGTGATGATAAGAACAATGGTGATAAAAACGCCGAAAAAAACGACGATGGGAAAAATGAAGAAAACGATGATTTGACCCGGGATGAATTAAGCGAGGCAGAGCAGCTTGAGAATGAAGCAAAGGTAAAGGAGATGATAAGGGAAGCTCTGCAAAAGGCGGGCCCGGACTCCGCATGGAGCATTCCCAAAAGCTTTTTCAGACTTGTAAAAAGTAAAATCCTGCCTTGGAATGTGCTTCTCAGGGAATATATGAATGAGAGAGTGGATGATGCTTCCTACTACACTCCCGAGCGTAAATATATACATATGGGGCTGATACTTCCGGGTGAGTCAAAGACAGAGGATCTTGGTGAGATATGGGCCTTTATAGATACTTCAGGGTCAATAGGAGGCCAGGACATGAACGAGTTTGTCACCCAGCTTCACCGTATATCAAGGGAATTTCACTGCCACATGAATCTGGCGTTCTGGGATACGAGCGTTCATGACGTTCATAAGAATATTAAAAATGCAGATATGCTGCTTGAGCTTGGCCGCAGATTTTATGGAGGAACCAATCTCAACTGTGTCTATGATTATCTGAAGGCCGAAAAAATCAACCCTGAGGTGCTGATCATCCTGACGGACGGTTATTTCGGGACTCTACGGGAAAGTCCGGGAGGACTCAAGAAAAAAACGATAGTTGTTCTCACAGGCAAGGGCAGCAAGGAAATGAAAAAGGATAATGAAATAGGAAAACTGGCGAGGTTATAGTATGAATATCAGGGAATTCAAGGAATGTGTGGAATTTAATATCAAGCATGGTATATATCATTCGGTGCTCGGACTTGGTGCGCCCGGAATCGGAAAATCCGAGGTCATTAAGCAGATAGGCGAGAAGTACGGTTATAAGGTGATTGATCTCCGTCTTGCGCAGATGTCCGAGGTAGAGATCGGCGGACTGATCTATCCGAACGAGGACCATACCAAGACCCGCTGGCTTTCGCCTGAGGTACTGCCGGATGAGGAGAGGGACGGCCCCAATACGATACTGCTTCTTGATGAGATCACTTCGTGTTCAAAGCGCGTGCAGGTGGCTGCCTACCAGCTGATACTTGACAGGCGCGTGGGACAGTACACCCTGCCTTCAGGCACCTTTGTCGTTGGCCTCGGAAACAGGGAGGATGACGATGGTGTTTATATAAAGCTTGCAGGACCACTTGCGGACCGTTTCGAGATTCATTTCATAGACGTTGATTTTACTACATGGAAGAATGATTATGCGATACCTTTTGAGATCCATCCTTATGTTGTAAGATATCTGACATTCAAGCCTGCGGCTCTCCATACCCAGAAGGCAGATCCGGACAGCCTTATTTTTGCAACTCCACGTTCATGGGAAAGAGTCAGTGACATACTGAAGTATGACAGCAATGTTTCCGACCCTGTGATTCTTAATAAGATAGCAGGAAATATCGGCATGGCCGAGGCCGCTCAGTTCGTAAAGTTTGTGCAGACGAACAAGAGACTTGTGAATGCCGATGATTTTCTGGAGGGAAAAACAGCACCTCCGAAGGATCCCTCGGAGGTGGTGATGCTTGCCAATGCCTTGGCAGAAAAGGTCGATTTTCTTAGAAGTGTTGATTCGCCAAAGGAACTTGACAGAAAACAACGGAAGCTTGCAGAAAGGGTGGTCTCTGCAATGTTTGAGCTTGGCAGTCCCGAGTATACCATTATCGGTCTTAAAAATCTGCTGTCGATCAACCGGAGCGTTGTCAAGAAAATATTCCTTGAATGTGACGACCGGAAGGCAGAGAAGTTTATTGCGGACAATGCCTATATGTTAGGGCTGGATTCCATTAACTGATATTATATTTCAGCTTTTGCTCTGCATCAAATTCGAGGGAGCCAAACTGCCGTTTTGCTTCTTCGATAAGCTTTTCATAGTTCTTGTAATGGGTTCTGTAAACGTTCTTGCCGTCCTGGATAAGAAAGCTCTTGCCGGCCGGAACATAGCAGAAACCGTACTGTGCATATGCAACCATCGCATAATCCGTGGTCTCGAACAGTCCCGCGAAGTAGGGAGTGCTCATGGCGAGGTAGCCGTCGGGATCTTCTATGATATGATCAAGGATCATGTTGCAGCCTGTGGAGCTGACAACGAGCTTTTTGTCAATATCCCATATTTTTATAGTGTAATCGTCACCCTGGAGTATCAGGTGCTTTTCGTCGGAAGTGAAGCGTACAAAGCATCTTACATGGGAATTCATAGGGATTTCCTGAACGATTTTTCCATCATTTAAATCTATCAGCCGGACTTTTCCGTCAGAACATGCCATTGCACAGAGCTTGCCGCTTTTACTGATTGCAAGAAACTTCGAGGCGGACAGATTCATAAGTACCCTGAGACTGTCATTTTCAAGGACGGTTTCTTTTTGGGTTTCGATATCGATCATTGTCAGGTTCTTGTCGGCACATGACAAAAGAAGTGTTTTACCATCGTTACTGATTACGCTGCCGTTGATTTTTTTACCGTCGTCCAAGCTATAGATACACTTCATGTTTTCCATGTCAAGAACTATCAGGCTATAGGTTGCATAGATGACTGCGTAGTGGCTGTCTTCGGTAAAGTATGCGGCAGCGGCCGAGCTGTTAAGACCGAAATCGGCATATTCATATTTCTGGATTTCCTTTTTTATGGGATCTATGATACACAGTCTTTGATATCCGGTAAAAATAAACTTGTTATCAATGAAGGCACCTGTGAGTGCTGTTCTTTCATCTTCATAGCTGTAAATCAGTTCGCCGTTGTTATCATAAAAGAGTATCTCTTTTCTGTTGAAGCCGTTGTCCATGACAAAATATGAACCGTCGGGAGCGGCATAGCAGAGCAGGCTGTAGTCGTTCTGAGCTGTCAATGTTTCAAGATCGGATGCTATATGATATTTCATTACGTAGACATTGCTTGAATATATCGGTGCGATTGCCACGCCGCCGTCTATCATCTCCATTTCACGTATCTCAAGACCGGTGCTGATGGCATTGTCAGAGTAAATTTTCTGATCTATGAAATTGATGGTTACGATGTCTCCGTTTGCGTAGCTGACCCAGCCGATGCCGGATTCATAGGCAAGATGCAGAGTGCGCGTGCTTCCGCCAAGGGTGAAATGTGAAATGAGCTTACCTGCCGTATCGAAAGCAAAGGCTTCGGATTCGATAGCAAGCACGATATAATCGCCCTTGGGGCTTTTTGAGGATTTAAGTACCGAATCAAAGCTCGCGATATCATATATGTCCACAGGAACATCAACACTTATAAAGCCTTCTTCACCTGTGGTCTGTATGTCCATTGAGAGCTTTTTGACTCCGCTTCCGATGAAATCCTCGTTGCATGAGAGAACACAGAGCATGTCCCCGGGAGTAAAGCAGAGGTCAAGCGGATGGGGATTTGTAAGTTTTATATCCTGTACCGAATAATCCTCAAGATTGACAAGGGTTACGATCCCTTCGGTTTCCATGAGCGCGAGATGCCCGACTGCGATGTATTTACCGTCTTCAGTTACGGCAGATAAGGAGGAAAAGGAATATTCGCTGGTGTTGTTTATGGCTTTTTGTACTTTGCCGTCGGAAAGGGATACAATTTCAAGCGTCTGGGCCGAAATCAGGAAGGCCCTGTCATTTTCAAGGCTTATGATGGCTCCGGTTATATCTGCAGGGTAAATATATTCGTACCTGAGGCCGCCGTCATAGTCATAGCAGCAGAGGGATTCTTTTGTGGCAACATAGATATTTGCCTTGTCGGCTGCTGCCGCAAGTGCAGTGATCAGATAGTAGTCTTCATTTATGTCGCAGGGGATTTTGGCAAGCAGCTTATTGTCTGCGGTATCCCATACGTATACAGTTTCACCGGAATCGATTGTTGTAAGCAGCTGGCCTTCGTCGGTAAAATTCTGGTATTTTACGGAAAGTTCATGCTCCAGTACATTATCGAAATTTAAAGTTTTTCCGAAATCATAGGCATGGAGCGCCGCAGACAGTGCATATTCCGCCTCGGCTACGTAGGGTCTTTCGTTATTCTCACCAGGAAGGCCTGCGGCGGCAATCCTTGCTGCATCGCCCCTTTTGCCTTGCTTAAGGATGTTAAGAGCCTCTTCGGCATAGAATCTGGACTGGTTTTTCTGTTTGTCAATATATTCTTCTGTCAGGCTGTCAAGAAGCTCGCTCTTTTCCTCGGCCAGTGCTCCTTTTTCCTCTGCGAGCTTTGATTTTTCATCTGCAAGCACGGTCTTTTCATCAGCAAGCTCTGCCTTTTCATCGGCAAGCTTCTTCATTTTGTCTGCAACTCTGGCATTGTAGATACCGAAGGCAATACCGATGGCGGCAATGACTACGGCAATTGAAGATGCGATAGCGATGTTTCTTCTGATGATTCTTTCACGATGCCTTTGTTTGAGATCGTCATAGGTACAGCCGAGCACGGGAGCGGCAAGGCGCAGCATCTCGGTCTTGAATTTTACGTTTCTTTCCTTCGGCGTTTCACCACGTACATCCGCAGCAAGAGGTTCAACAGGCTTGCCTTCATCATCGACAAGAAGCTGGGGAGGGAAGCTTTGATCCGGCTCGCCTGCAGCAAGCACGGCAAGCACATGGCTGCGGTCATGAAGAGCGATAAAGGTTTCGATTTCCTTGTTTACCCAGTATGAGCCGGGGGTGTCGGGAGAACAGATGACAATCAGGTACTCCGATTCCCTTATGGCTTCGGAAATGTTGTCATTAAGGTCACTTCCGATAGGGAGCTCCTCCTGGTCACGGAAGACACGGTTGATTTTTTTCTTTCCGGTTTTTTTCTGCACCGGTTTCGGAACATGGTAGGTTTCAAGGAAGGTATGAACCTTTTTTGCGGTCTCCATGTCGATAGGAGTATGTCTGTAGCTTATGAAAGCATCGTACTTCATTATTTTATTGCTCCTTGGTCTTTTCGTAGGTCTGAGCAAATATGTTCTGCTCAATGATATATATGTCGGAAAGGTCGTCGGCTCTTACCGCAAGATAATCGCCCGGTATGCCGAGATAGTACTTTTCGGTATCCCATGCCGTAAATACCTTGACCCTGTGGTCAAGCTTGCGTGCATATATTCCGGCACCGCCTTTTGCGAGGCAGCTTTTTGCGAAGGGAAGAAGTTCAATCCTTTCACCCGTTTCCGTATCGATGACTGCGGGAGGATATTCGCCCGGAAAAGCATATTTCCCGCTGACCGGAATATATGAGGACTCGAATTTCTGCTTCCTGCAGGGATAGATTTCGCCGTTTATTCCTATTATAATGTAGAGGTCATCCTCAACCTTTACATCCACGTCACCTTCCAGGGTACGTATCAGCATCTTATGGCCGGAATCTGCGAGGTCGGAAGCTTTTACATAGCCCACACCGACTTCTTTCTTGGTGTAGTGCGTAAGATTTTTGAGGTTCTCGACATGGTCATGCGCATAGATTATTTCAGAAGACCTGAAATAGCTTTCCATGCGATCCTTGAGGAAGGCGTCGATTGTTTCTTTTTCATATTTCACGCCGGCTGCCTCAAGGAGATCACGTTTAATGAGTGCACCTGCCTTTACAAGATGACCGCCTCCGCCGCCAAGGTTTTCTGCCAGGTAAGCGGCAAGCTCGCTGGCTTTTACTTCCTTTATGCAGCTTCTGACCGAAAGTTTTACTCCGGAAGAGAGTATGCTGTAGACAAGGCAGGTCGCAATGGAATCAACCTCCAAAAGCATATCACTTATTATGCCGAGTATGTTCGGATCGCAGGGCTCGGCCTCAACTATCGCATAGGCATTTTTCTCATAGAAGGCTGCATTCTCAAGCGCCTTGCCTGCAATTTTGAGCTCGTCCCTTGAAAGATTTGAATTTTTGTACATGATTATCTCCGAGCGTGAAAATTTTGCAAGATCGCGGAGATCCTTGTCACTCGGATGGGAAATTTCGGAAAAACCGTTTGTATCGGTCATCAGACCATAGTAAAGCGCGGTGGAAAGATTGATATCGGAGTTGATGTCGATGTTTTCCATCTGAAGCATTTCATAGATAATGGTTGAGCAGGAACCGTAATTGCTCCTGATCTCGGACATTTCGGGCAGATGGCCTGAAATCTGGTGGTGGTCGATTACTGCCACGTGGTCCGCGTCGAATTTTGTAACGTTGCTCTCGCCGTACTGACAGTCAACGGTAACTAAAAGCTCGGGTCTGTCGAGCCGGCGCACATGTTCGGCCTTGATTCCGAGTCGGTTGATCATCAGAACGAGGTTGCTCTTACTGATCTGGTTGCGGCCGCCATATATAAAGCGGGCGGGAATTCCCTTTCTTTTCAGATACCATATGATCGCATGGCCGCTGGCCAGTGCATCGGCATCGGGATTGTCGTGACATTGTATGACAATATCTGAATATTTGGTCAGATCGGATAGACGCAGTGACATTTCTTACCTCCGTTTTTATGGGATACAACAATCAAGTATAACATATATATGAGAAAAATGCAATTTGTCAATGAGCATAGTTTTACGTTAAGCATTGCAAAATCCAAAAAAATATTATATAATTATATCCGTATGGGCTTTTTCCATACGGATATTTTTAATTTACGCTGACGAGAGATTAAAATGCTTGATAATTATCAGAAACATACGGAAAAAAAACAGAAGCAGCTGCTTAAGAAGTATTTGTCAGTAAAGTCATTTGTGCCCGAGGCGGTTTATTCGGACGGTACCGAAATGTTCCGTTCCCCCTCCGAGCCGAATCCCTATGATGTGGTCAGGATAAGGATAAGGACTTACAGAAAGGGCGCCAGGTCGGTAAAGCTTTTTGTTGACGGTACACCATTTGTGATGGTAAATGAATATAATAATTTCGATGACATGTTCGATTATTATTTTTATGATTTAAAGCTTTCCGACAAGCCTGTCCATTACTGGTTCGAGCTCAGATCCGGCGGTCTGACCTATATTTATGATCGTACCGGAATCAAGGATAACCATGAGCCTGCCTATGATTTTCTGATCACACCGGGCTTCAAGACTCCGGACTGGGCGAAGGGAGCGGTTGTTTATCAGATATATGTTGACCGTTTTTACAATGCAGATCCGACAAATGATGTACTGACGGGAGAATATGCCTATCTTGGTGAGCATATCAGGCATGTGGACCAGTGGGAGCGTTATCCCCAGGCCATGGATGTGCGCGAGTTCTACGGCGGAGACCTTGCGGGAATAAGGGCAAAGCTGAATTACCTGCAGGAGCTTGGAGTTGAAGTGATCTATTTGAACCCCATCTTCGTTTCGCCCTCGAACCATAAATATGATGCGCAGGACTATGACAATATCGATCCCCACTTCGGAATCATCAAAAGACGAAGAGGCGAGCTGCTTAAAGAGGGCGATCTCGATAATTCCCATGCGACAGCCTATAAGGATGCAGTGACGGATCCCGAAAACAGGAAGCTTACCGACGAGCTTTTTATCGAGCTTGTAAAAGAAATCCACAAAAGAGGAATGAAGATAATACTCGACGGAGTGTTCAACCACTGTGGTTCCTTCAATAAGTGGATGGACAGGGAGCATATATATTCCGACGTGGACGGCTTCCCGGATGGTGCATTTGAGTCGGCGGACAGCCCTTACTGCAGTTATTTTACTTTCAATGACGAAAACGGCTGGCCGAACAATACTTCATATGACGGCTGGTGGGGCAACGATACCCTGCCGAAGCTTAACTATGAAGGCTCGAAGAAGCTCTACGACTATATCATGGGCATTGCGAGAAAGTGGGTTTCACCGCCCTATAACTGCGATGGCTGGAGACTTGACGTGGCAGCGGATCTCGGACATAGTGCGGCCTTCAACCATAAGTTCTGGGCTGAATTCAGGAGAAATGTAAAGACAGCAAACCCGGATGCCATCATACTTGCCGAGCACTACGGTGATCCTTATGAGTGGCTTAAGGGCGACCAGTGGGATACCGTAATGAACTATGACGCGTTCATGGAGCCGGTTACATGGTTCTTTACCGGAATGGAAAAGCACAGTGATTATGCGAGACCGGACCTTTTAAACAATGCCAAGGCTTTTTCGGAATCGCTGATCTATAATATGACCAGATACCAGACCTCATCGCTTTTAGTTTCGATGAACGAACTTTCGAACCATGACCACAGCCGTTTCCTTACAAGGACAAACAGGACACCCGGAAGAATCGAAACACTCGGGCCTGAGGCGGCCGAGAAGGGAATCAACAAGGCTGTCATGAGGGAGGCGGTAATATTCCAGATGACCTGGCCCGGTGCACCGACGGTTTACTATGGTGACGAGGCGGGTATGTGCGGCTGGACCGATCCTGACGACAGAAGAACCTATCCATGGGGCAGGGAAGATCAGGAGATGATAAGGTTCCATAAGGAAATCATAAAGATCCACAAGATGTACAAGGCCTTAAGGACCGGAAGCTGCAAGATTCTTTATGATGGTCCCGGGCTTTTCTCCTTCGGACGCTTTGACGATGAGGACAAGTTCATCATCAGCTTCAACAACAATGATGACTACAGAAATGTGTCGATACCCATTTGGCAGGCCGGTATTACGGAAAACGAAATGCTTGTCAGCCTGATATATACCAATATTGACTTCTTTGCACTTGATGCAAGGCAGTACGCTTCGGACGACGGATTTGTGCATTACAACCTGCCTCCGTTTTCCGCAATTATAATGAAAAATGTTCCGCTAAGGATAATAACTATCTGATATGGAGAGAAGATGGCAGTAAGTAAAAAGGAAAAAGCGAGGATAAATGAGATACTGAAAAGGCTTGATGAGCATTATGGTACCTCTCTTGTGACCTATCTGGAACATGAAAAGCCCTACGAACTGCTGTTTTCGACCATAATGTCCGCGCAGTGTACGGACGAGAGGGTAAATCTTGTAGGCAGAACGCTTTACAAAAAATACCCGACGCTTGAAAGCTTTGCCGCTGCGGATCTTACAGAACTCGAACAGGACATACGTTCCACGGGTTTCTACCATAACAAGGCAAAGAATATAATTGCTTCGGCAAAAATGCTTCTTGAGGAATATGGAGGAGAGGTGCCGTCTGACATCGATCTTCTGACAAAACTTCCGGGAGTAGGCAGAAAGACCGCAAATGTCATACGCGGAAACATTTTCGGAATCGACAGCATAGTTGTCGATACGCATGTCGGCAGGGTTTCAAGGAGGCTCGGGCTGACAAAAGAAACTGACCCTGTAAAGGTTGAGTTTGAACTGTACAAGGTGCTTCCGAAGGATCGCTGGACCCTGTGGAATCTCCAGATAATCGCACACGGAAGGGCTGTATGTACCGCAAGAAGCCCGAAGTGTGAGGAATGTTTCTTAAAGGATTTATGTAACAAAAAATAAAACAAAGGAAGGTGTACACATGAATTTCTTCAACAAAAAGACCCAGAAAAGGATCGTAATGATAATAGCTCTTATTCTTGTGGCTGCAATGGTACTTACCACGGTAGCGGCTATCGTAGGTAATTAAGAGGTGCCGGATGCTTGAAATAAAGGACATTCATAAAAGCTACGGAAAGCGTGAGATATTAAAAGGCGTGAACCTTAAGGCAGAGAAGGGCGACTGCATAGCGATTGCAGGTCTTAACGGCTGCGGCAAGTCGACTCTTCTGTCAATCCTTGCAGGTACTCTTAAGGCTGACTCGGGAAGCTTTTCCATCAACGGAGTGGATCTTATCAACGACAATAAGAAGCGCAAGGGGATAATAGGCTATGTTCCCCAGGAAAATCCGCTGATCACCGAGCTTACCGCAAGGGACAACCTGCGCCTCTGGTACTGCGACAGCGCGCTTGACATGGAAAAGGAACTTAAGGATGGCGTTCTTAAGCTTCTTGGCGTGGATGAATTTGTGGATGTCCGTATTGACAGGCTTTCGGGCGGTATGAAAAAGAGGGTGAGTATCGGTTGTGCAGTGGCACATGATCCTGCAGTGCTGATACTTGATGAGCCTTCGGCTGCCCTTGACCTTGAGTGTAAGGAAAAGATCAGGGAATATCTCGAAGAGCATAAAAAAAGAGACGGAATAGTGCTGATCACGACCCATGACGAGGCCGAGCTTGCCATCTGCAACAGGCTTGTTATGATGAAAAACGGTGTTCTGACCGAGGAAGACAGGGAACTTCGTGGCGCAGAGCTCCTCAAAAAGCTTTCGGAAGGATGATTATATGGCAAAGACTGAATCCACCGGCAAGGTGAAGAAATTCACCTATGAGGTGAAGGATTTTGAACCGAATTATAAGAAAAATCCTCTCGGAAAGCTGATAGGAGTGCTTGTGGGCCTTGTTGTTCTTGCGCTTGTTTTCTTGGTCATTTTTTTTGCTTCGAAGGGCGGGAAAAAGAAGGAACTGACTCCGGAGGATACGGTAAAAGAGGCAATCAGTGACTGCTTCTCGCGCCTGGCGGGTGAAAAATCGCCGCTTATAAAGGGCCTTGGGCTTGAGGATTATATAAAGCTCCTGCAGAGCGGACGCTTCGGCTACCAGGCTGATTTAAGGCTTAAGGAAATAAAGGATTTCGGCCTCGGTTTCGAGGAATATGCAAGTGGCGTCGGTGTATCGTTTGACGGAGAAGCCGACATAAAGAATCATCTGGTGAACGGAAATATTTCAGGCTCATGGACCGTGGTTTCACTGAATCTGCTTCAGTATGTCTATGACAGTGAGATATTTGCCCTGTCCTCGGATGACTTTTTCAAGGAAACCATCACGCTCACACCCTCGGATGTCCTGGCTTTCATGACCTTCGGAGATTCACTGAGAAAGAACCTGTCCGAAATGAAGGCGGAAAAGACAGGAGAGAGAAAGGATTTTACGGTAGGCGGTAAGGAAAAAGCCTGTGATGCCTATAAAATCAGGTTTGATATCAAAAACCTGAAGGATCCGGTAGAAATGACAGCCTATATTGACAGGGAAGGACGTCTGGTACAGCTTGGTGCCACCTATGATAATGAAGCGAGGATTTCCTTCCTGCTAGAGCTTTCCGGTAAGGACCATCCTGCCGATCAGCTGAAATTTTCCTTCGATTCGCAGGTAAAGGAAGTAAAGGTTAACGGAAAACTGGAAATCAGTAATGAATACTCTTCTTCAGGGTTTGACAGTACTATAAGTGGAGAGTTGAATATAAACAAGCTGAAGCTTTCGGCTGATGTAAAGCTTGGGGTCAATTATTCCGATAAGAGCTTCACTCTTGATTTTTCCGGAAATGATGAAGTGACGGAAGCAAATGTAACGGCGTCCGGCAAGTTCGTTCCCGATAAGGAAAATATCAAGATGAAGTTTGACAACATGGAAATTGAATACGGTGGCGAAAAGATAGCAACTGCCGGAATGACACTGACGATAAAGGGTGATACCGAGGGTGAAGTCGATGTGACCTATCCTAAGGTCAGGGTAATAGATTTAAAGGATTTCACAAAGCAGAACTTTGAGGAAATCAGGGAACAGGTAATGAAGCGTGTTGATGAATATATGGAAATTTTCAAAAAGTTCATCTAGGAGGAAAGCATGAGACAGTCGGTAATGTTAATGAGATTGCAGCTTAAGAGAGCAGCGAAGAAGCTTCCGCAGCTCATACTGGGCTCTCTTGCCATTTCGGCTGTTGTTGTAATGGTCGTGCTTTTCTGCGCATACTCGAGAAATGAAGAAAGCGTGCTGCCGAAGACCAGGATAGCGGTCGTGGAGGGCGAAAATTCGCTGCTTTCGGACTTTATACAGGGACTGCTCGGAAATATGCAGTCGACCGATGCCATGATAACGATGGAACCGATGGAAAGGGAGGAAGCCTTTGCCGCATTTAAACGTGGTGAGCTTGAGTGCGTAATGGATTTCCCGACCGATTTCATGGCAGGCATCGGAAGAGGCGAAGACGAGGGCGCTGTACTCTATGTGAAGAATGAGGGCGTGGCCTATGATCTGGGTATTATAGTCCAGCTTGCGGATTCGGCTGAAAAATATCTTTCGACAGCAGAGGCTTCGAGCTATGCAATGAAGGATGCTCTGAAGGACTGGGAACATGATGAACTGTCGGGAGGCTATGATGATGATCTGGATGTGGTAAACCTCCGTGTGCTGCTTCTCCGTGAGGATGATTTCAGTAAAATTGTGGTAGTCGGAGAGAAGGACACCTCGATTTCCCAGACTTATGCCTGCTCGGCACTGGTAATGCTTATTCTCCTCTGGGGCCTTTCCTGCGGAGCCATGGTAAAGAACGATTCCCTGCAGCTCGGCCGCAAGCTTTCGGTCGGCGGCGTGTCGATATTCAAACAAGAACTTATCAGGCTGGTTTCTATGATCTTTCTTCTCGGAACGATGCTTGCGCTTGTATTTGTCGGACTGATAGGAGCATTTCCTTTTGCGAAGGATGCTTATGAGCAGATTGATGTATATGAGTCCGGAAGGCTGTGGCTTCTTCTGGTTTCGTTCATTCCCTGTCTGTTGCTTTCCGGAGCCATAGTATATTTCTGCTTTATGGCAGCGGCAAACGAGATAGGCGGAATACTGCTTCTGTTTACCGGAACGATAGTGATGGGTTACATGTCGGGCTGCCTTCTTCCGATGGTTTATCTTCCGAAGGCGATAAGGCGTGCGGCAAAGTTTCTGCCGACCACATATATGAGGGAAGAGGCGGAAAACGCCCTGGCCGGCATTATAGATATGAAGCATGTTCTTATCATGCTGGCTTTTTCAGCCGGATTTTTCCTTGCGGGATTTATTATCAAGAATTACAGGAGTAAGAGAATATGAAAAGGACGATGACATTTTTCGGCCTTTTCATAAAAAGGCTGTTGAAGAAACCTTCATTTGTGCTGATACTGCTTCTGATGCCGCTTATAGTGTTTGCATTCAGGATGATTCTTAAGCAGGACAGCCAGACGATAGATATTGCGCTTTACACCTATGACGAAAGTAAGGAAATACGGGAGTCGATAGAGGTGCTTAAAAACAGGAAGAGCACTATAGGCTTCTATGAGGCGGAGAGCGAACAGGATGTGCGTGAGGCAGTGCTTACAAACAGGGCCGAGTGCGGTTTTGTGTTCAAGGAAGGGTATTATCATGACCTTCTTGCCGGAGATGTGGAAGAGAAGGTAATGCTTTATAAGAATACCAAGACGACGCTTGATGATCTTGCAAAGGAAATCATTTTCTCGGAAATCTTCAGGAAAATCGGCAGGGTAAAGCTGGTGAATTTCCTGCGTGACAAGAATTTCTATGAGGATAACGCTCTTGTTTCCGAGCAGGCTGATATTGAAAAGTATCTTGTAGAACACTATGACGGTTACATTAACGATGGCGGTGCCTTCAAGGTGGTATATACCGGAAACGGTGAAGAAAAAGCAACTACGATTGAAGATGCGCTTGCAGATAATTCTTATCTGATGCGACCCGTGAGGGGAGTGCTTGCCATGTTCATGATGATGGCGGCGCTGTCGGGCGCGGTATTTCGGGCGATAGATGAAAAGCAGGGTGTTTACAAGACTCTGGGCTATACAGAAAGGCCATGGATCAATATACTGACGGTATTTATTCCGGCTCTGCTTTCGGGCATTGCAGCGCTTGTCTGCCTTTATATCGGCGGAATCGCGCGAGGCATGGAAAACGGAAACGCGGTCACCGGATTTTTCAAAGAACTCGGAGGAGTGTTCGTTTATATACTTCTGCTCACGGGTCTTGCAAATCTTCTCAGAAGCCTTATTGCAAACGAAGCACTGCTTTGCTCGCTGCTTCCGATGCTGACAGTTGTGTCGCTTCTCGGCTGCAACATTTTCTTCAATGCGGCAACGAAGGTAAAAGGCGTGGAAGAACTTCGTTACCTTCTGCCTCCGGATTATTATCTTGAAAAAACGGGAAGCGCCGGCGGAGTGCTTCTGATACTTGTAATAACTGTGGTGCTTCTTGCTCTGGGAGTGCTGAATGACAGAAGAAAATCTGCATAAAAACAGTAAATGGGACACGGTAATAGCAAAAAAATAAGGATAGGATAGACAAATAATCTATCCTATCCCTTCTTTTTTCGTGTCCCAATATGGTATTACTGGTTTACAGATCGTAATACTTAGCAAACTCGATAGGATGAGGAATCTTGCTGATCTCATCCACGTCTTTTCTTCTTCTTGCAATATACTGCTTAAGAAGTCTTTCAGGGAATACGCCGCCTGCAGTCAGGTAGTCATGGTCTGCCTCGAGTGCATCAAGTGCCTCGGAAAGCGAGGTGGGAAGTCCCTCGATCTTTTTCTTCTCTTCATCGGAAAGAGTGTAGAGATTGAAATCATAAGGTCCCCAGCCACGTTCTGCGGGATCGATCTTCTTTGCGATTCCGTCAAGACCTGCCATGAGGATCGCTGCGTATGCATAGTAAGGATTGCAGGTCGCATCGGGGTTGCGGAGCTCGAAGCGCTTTACATCGGGGCTCTTTGCGTATGCCGGAATTCTGATAACTGCAGAACGGTTGCTCATTGCATAGCCGATGGTAACGGGAGCCTCAAAACCGGGAACCAGTCTCTTGTAGGAGTTGGTTGAAGGGTTGGTGATCGCGCAGAGCGATCTTGCGTGCGACAGAAGTCCGCCCATAAACCAATGAGCTTCTTTTGAAAGCTGTGCATAGCCGTCCTTGTCATAGAAAACGGGCTTGCCACCCTTGGTAAGAAGCATATGTACATGCATTCCGTTTCCGGCCTCGTTTGCAAGGGGCTTGGGCATCAGGGTTGCTGTGCATCCGTCTGCAACTGCCTCGTTCTTTATTACATATTTGGCTGACATGGTGTTGTCGGCAAGGGTAAGCATATCTCCGAGCTCAACTTCGATCTCCATCTGGCCGCAGCCACCCACTTCATGGTGGTGGTACTTAACGTCGATGCCCCATTCCTTCATTGCAAGGCACATCTTGCTGCGGAGGTCATTTCTGATATCCATCGGAAGGCTTGAATGATAGCCTGTACCATGTGCAAGCTGATAACCATTGTTATTGTCTTCAAAGCCTGAAGCCCAGTGAGCCTGCTTTGTGTAGATGTTTACGGACAGGTTCTCTGAGGTAACCTCATACTGAAGGCTGTCAAAAATATAGAATTCATACTCGGGTCCGATGATCATTTCGTCAGCCACGCCGGTTTCCTTCATATATTCAAGTGCGCGTATGGCAACGTTTCTGGGATACTGATCGAAGGGTTTGTTCTCGGGAAGACAGATGACCTTTACGTCACCGATCATAGAGAGTGTGGGAATCTCGGCATAGCGGTCGATAACAGCCGAGTCGAGAACGGGGGTGAATACCATGTCGGAGTTCTCAACGGGTGCATAGCCATAGTTTGAACCGTCGAAACCGATACCTGCAGTCATGGTTTTTTCTGTAAGCCTTTCGGCAGGAATGGAAAGATGTCTCCATCTGCCGTCTACATCCGTCAGCTTGAAATCAACGATCTTGATATCGTTTTCAAGTATCATCTTGCGGATGTCCTCCAATGTTTTTGCCATTATAAATACCTCCTGGTAAGATGCAGGCCCCATGCCTGCAAAAATGATTATGAAAATATTATAAAACAAAAACAGAGTATATGCAATGTATTTTCTCTTAAATCTTAATAAAAAATAAATTTGTATTTTTCCCGAAAATATAGTATACTGTAAGCCGAGAGTGTTTTATACCTTATTTTAAGATGCCTCGGGCGTCAGAAAGGAAGAAATATGAGTAGTATTTTTGAAAGCGGAAAACAGGAACGCATGATGGCGTATAATCCTCCGGATACCATTATTGAGGACAGAACCTACAATCTGGTAATGGGCGGAGTAATTCTTTACGGCCTTTTTGCAAACCTTCTTATGTGCCTGTATTGTACGGAATGGGCTGTTGACTTTATTTTAAGTACCGGCTTTTTCTTCTACATTATTTACTTTGCCATGTGTGTTGCCGGAATTCTGATATCGAGAAAATCGGACAGTCCGGTGATCAGTTTCCTTGGCTATAATCTCGTGGTACTTCCGCTGGGTATTGTGGTTGCTGCTTCCGTATGGGTATATGGCGGAGCCGGCTCACCCGTTGTTACACAGGCGGTTCTTTACACCGGTATCATTACCGCATGCATGATAGCTCTCTCTACAGCATTTCCCGGTTTCTTCTCAAGACTTGGCGGAATTCTCTGTGCAATCCTTCTTGGAGTAATCATCAGCGAGCTGATCTGTATGCTCCTCGGAATTGACCAGATGATCACTGCATGGTTTGGTGCAGGAGCATTCAGCCTTTACATCGGCTATGATTTCTGGAAATCCCAGGAATATCCGAAGACAGTTGACAATGCGGTTGATTCGGCTGTTGATATCTATATTGATATCATCGGTCTGTTCCTCAGAGTACTTCAGATACTTGGTAATTCAAGGTCATCAAGAAGATAATTTTTCTTGTATATTGAACTGATTTGTGATAAAATAAGCGCGGGACTATGTTCCTGCGCTTTTTATTATAGGAAGCGGTGAAAATTGTATCAAAAAAAGAAAAGGGCGGTATAAAAAATGATCAGTATCAGAGAAGAGCTTTCAGGCAATGTTTATCCCGGAAGAGGAATTATCATCGGAAGGTCTAAGGACGGAAAATATGCGGTAACCGCTTATTTTATCATGGGCAGAAGCTCAAATTCCAGAAACCGTGTTTTTGTAAATGAAGGAGAGGGCATCAGAACCGAAGCCTTTGATCCTGCAAAGCTTGAGGATCCCAGCCTCATTATCTATGCACCTGTAAGAGTGCTCGGAAATTCCACCATTGTTACCAACGGTGATCAGACCGATACCATATATGATCTGATGAAGGAAGGAAAAACCTTTGAAGAGTCTTTAATAACACGCGAGTTCGAGCCCGATGCTCCGAATTTTACACCCAGAATCAGCGGAATAATGAATATTGAAGACGGCAAGTATGACTTTGCAATGTCAATACTTAAGAGCGATGACGGTGACCCGGCTGCATGTAACCGCTTTACCTATGCCTATGAAAATCCCAAGGCAGGCATCGGCCGTTTCATCCATACCTATATGACAGACGGAAACCCTCTGCCCAGTTACTCCGGCGAGCCTACAGTTGTTGAGCTTAAGGGAGACATCGATGAGTTCACCGAGGAGGTATGGAGCTCACTTAATGAGGACAACAAGGTTTCGCTGTTTGTAAGATATATCGATATCGCAACAGGAAAATATGAGACAAGGATAATCAACAAGAATAAATAATGAAAGGAAACTGAAATGAAAGAACTTGAACTTAAATATGGCTGCAATCCTAATCAGAAGCCTTCCAGAATTTTCATGGAAGATGGCGAGCTTCCGATTGAAGTTTTGAACGGAAAGCCCGGCTACATCAACTTCCTTGATGCTTTCAACGGCTGGCAGCTTGTAAAGGAGCTTAAGGCGGCAACAGGATTCCCTGCAGCAACATCCTTCAAGCATGTTTCACCCGCAGGTGCTGCAGTAGGTGCTCCGCTTTCTGATACACTTAAGAAAATTTACTGGGTAGACGACCTCGGTGAGCTTTCACCCCTTGCATGTGCATATGCAAGAGCAAGAGGCGCAGACAGAATGTCATCCTTCGGTGATTTCATTGCGCTTTCGGATGTGTGCGATGTTCCGACTGCAAACATGATCAAGCGTGAGGTTTCCGACGGCGTTATAGCACCCGGCTATGAGCCCGAAGCACTTGAAATCCTGAAAACAAAGAAAAAAGGCAATTATAATATTATCAAGATCGATGAGAATTATGTTCCGAAGCCGCTTGAAAGAAAAGAGGTTTTCGGTATCACCTTCGAGCAGGGAAGAAATGAGCTGGTTGTTGACGATATGCTTTTTGCAAACGTTCCTACCGCAAATAAATACCTTCCGATTTCTGCCAAAATGGATCTTACCATTGCTCTTATCACACTTAAGTATACCCAGAGCAATTCCGTATGCTTCGCAAAAGAGGGACAGGCTATCGGTATCGGTGCCGGCCAGCAGTCAAGAATCCACTGCACAAGACTTGCAGGATCAAAGGCAGATAACTGGTGGCTTCGTCAGAGCCCGAAGGTAATGGGGCTTCAGTTCCTTGAAAATATCGGACGTGCCGACAGAGACAATGCAATAGACCTTTACATCGGTGAGGACTATATGGATGTCGTTGCAGACGGCAAGTGGCAGGCAATCTTTGCTGAGAAGCCTGAAATCTTTACTGCCGAAGAAAAGAGAGCATGGATATCCCATAATACCGATGTTGCACTTGGTTCAGATGCTTTCTTCCCCTTCTCCGACAACATCGAGAGAGGTTTCAGAAGCGGCGTGAAATATATTGCACAGCCCGGCGGCTCAATCAGGGACGACCTTGTAATCAAGGCATGTGACGACCACGGAATCTATATGGCGTTCACAGGAATAAGACTTTTCCACCACTGACGCGAAAACTACGAGGGCGTAAGGATGAGATATAACACACCACGAGAGTTTACTCTCTGGTGGTGTGTTATATCTCAGACTTGCGTACGACAGTACGCGCCCGAGGAAACCCGAAGGGTTTTCGAGGGACGCCCTCGGTAATACTAATATATCTTGAGGAAAACTATGGCCAGAATTTGTAAAAATTGCGGTGAGCGTTTATTTCCCACCGATACCTTCTGCGGCTTCTGCGGAGCTACAGTCACAGACGTGGTACAGGGCACAGATAAAAATCTCTATGTCCCCAAGCCCCTTGTCGGAGAAGGCGCAATTTCACAATCTGAAAGAAAACAGCTTGAAAAGGCAAGAAGGGTACTCGCAAGCAATCCCGACGTGGCTTTAGCCGAGCTTGAAAGAAAGATAGCGGAGGCTGAGGCTGAAGAGGAAAGCCCGGAAGAAACCATACAGGTGGCAGAAACCCAGAAGGCAGAGGAACTTCATGAAGCTTCAGAACCTGCGAAGACTGAAGAGCCTGCAAAGACTGAGGACGCTTCAGAACCGGAAAAGGCTGAAGATTCACCCGAACCGGTAAAAATCGAGGAATCTCCGGAATCCACAAAAGCTGTAGAGTCTGAAGAGCTTGCAGAGGTCGGGATAACTTCAGAACCGGTAGAAGCTGAAGAAACTCCGGAACCCGAAAAAACCGAAGAACCTACGGAAACTACTGAGACCCAGGAGCCTTCAGAAACTTCCGAAATCCAGAAACTTGCTGAAACTACAGAAATTACCGAAGCTGTAAACACCCCGGAACCTACAGAACCTGAACAGCCTTCCGAACCAGAGCAGGTGGCAGAACTTACCGAAGACAACGAAGGCTTCCCTTCGGTAAACGATCCGGAAATTCAGGCCCAGATAAAGAGGGCACAGGAAGAGGCTCTCGCAGAACAGGGCCTTTTAGCAAAAGAAATAAAAGAACAGACTGAGGCAGCGGCTTCAGAAACAGCTGCACAGGAAACTGCAGAGCTTCCGGCTGTAAAAGAAAAAAAACCTGTAGATCCCAACAGGGAAACCAAAAACAGAATAAGAGACCTGGTACTTCTCAGTGCCGGAGTTGTAGTCCTTCTGATACTTCTTTTCGTACTGATAAAGGATGATGTCAAGAATCTGGACGGAAATGATGTCTACCATAAGCAGAATAATACCGTGTCGGTTACAGGCACTCCTGTCAATACCAAGGCACCCGAGTCGGTAAAATCATCAACAATGGATGAGTATGTTCCGACTGACAGAGGCATTGCATGGGACGGAAGTGTTGCCAGAAAATTTGCCGGAGGAAACGGCTCCGAAGCATCACCTTACATGATCACCTGTGGCAGCGAGCTGGCTTTCCTGTCCGAAGAAGTCAACAGAGGCGTGGATTTCAAGGATGTATGCTTCAGACTTGAAAATGATATCGATCTGGGCGGAAACGACTGGACCCCGATCGGATATTTCTGCAAAAAAAGTGACAGCGAAAACGTTGTATATTCCTTCAAAGGGAAATTTGACGGAAATGATCATACGATAAAGAACCTTGTGATCAACTCACAGGCAGAAGCACTGAAACTGCCTTCATATTCGGAGAATGTGACGCTTGGCCTTTTCGGAGCCATAAGCGGAGCAAAAATCACAAAACTGAACATGGAAAACTGCAGCATTGTTCCCGGAAGAAAATTCACGGGCGAAGTAAGATCAGCTGTGCTTGCAGGCGATGTTGTAAAGTCCGAGATTACCGGATGCAGCATAAAGGGCAAGCTTAAAGTCAGCGGAAGAAGCAGAAATGCCGCAGGCCTTCTTGTCGGCGTAATCAGTGATTCGAAGCTTGATTCCTGCAGTGTATCGGGTTCTGTCGAGCTGATAAATGAATCAGGCGTAAACGATGCAGCGCTTCTTGCGGGCTATGTGCAGAGTACACAGGTTTCCGGCGGAAGCATTGACGGAACAGTAAACACTAAGACAGCCGGAAATTCATATGCCGGCGGTGTGGCAGGCTACAGTACCGGCATGAATGTAAGCGGTGCAACGATAAAGGCTGAGCTCACATCGGAAGGCAACGCCGCAGACGTTTACTCGATGACCGGAGGAATTTCCGGAGCATTCTATAACGGAAACGACAAGAACAACAAAACCGGGTCCAAGCTTATTGTGACGGCCTCGGGCCATATATATGCGGGCGGATCCTTCGGTTATGTTTCGGGCTCAAAGACCGAACAGAGCGAGACTGTTACCGAGCTCGGTGCCGAATCGGCAGAAGGAATTAAGCCTCTTTGCATTGGAGGACTTGCAGGCTATGCAACGGAATCCGGATTTAACGGAACAAAGGTTTCAGGAAGCGTAAATGTCAAGGGCCTGAATGAAATCAGGGTCGGCGGTCTTTTAGGAGAAGAAAAGAAGAATACGATCAGCGGATTCAGTGTTGAAACCACAGTTAATGCTGCTGCAACCCGTGCAAAGACCGCACAGGTACTTGCGGGAGGAATTACGGGCAAGTCCCTTGAGTCTGAGTATTCAAGCACAAACGCAAGCGGAAAGGTCGAGGTAAGCTCGGAATTCAACACACTTCTCGGAGGAGCCTTCGGTTACATTGAAAAGATCAAATGCAGCAATGTAAAGGCAAGCGGAGAACTCTATAATAAAGGAAAAGTCGGAGTCAGTACGGGAGGCTTTGCGGCCTATGCGGTAGGAACCAATACGATCAACGACTGCTCGGGTTCTGCAAGCAGAAAGAATGAAAGTACAAAAGGTCACAACGAAGAACTTATTGCCATCAAGAAAGAGGGCTGAGAAAAGGAGAAAACGCAGGATTGCCCTTATGGCGATCCTGCTTTTCATTTCCATGCTCGCCTGCATCTTTTTCTACATTAAATACCGTAGAAGCAAGGTGCCCGAGCCGATACCGGTTTCGGAAAATGCGGCAGGCAGCCATGATTTTTTCGTTGCGGTGCTCGATGTGGGACAGGGAAGCTGCACTGTGATAGGCGCGGACGGAAAATATATGATGGTGGACGGCGGAACGAGGGAGTCGACAAAGAAGATCAAGACTTTCCTCGATGAAAACGGAGTGGAGAGGCTTGAATATATTGTAGCGACGCATCCCCATGCCGACCATATCGGCTCATTGTCTGAAATCATCGTTAGCTATGATGTTGGCATGGTGATACATAACGGCAAAAAGCCTGATACAACAAGCGTAAGCAAAATGTTCACAGCTACTGAAAAGACGGGTACGGAGCAGAAGGTTGCGGAGACCGGAGACAGTTTTTCGCTTGGAGATGCAGAGTTTACGATCATATCTTCAGGGATAGAAGACAGCGAAAACCTTAATGATACTTCACTTTCCCTGAGGCTTTCATATGACGGTAAAAGCATAATGATAACGGGTGACTCGGGGCATGAGGCCGAGGAAAAAATCCTTAAAGGCCCTTACAGAAATAAGCTGAAAAGTGATATCCTGATCGCAGGACATCATGGCAGCAGCGATGCAAACTCTAAAGCATTTGTAAAGCAGGTAAATCCGAGGGAGGCGGTCATCAGCTGCGGAAAAGACAATGACTACGGACATCCGCACAAAGAAGTACTTGCGCTTTTTGAAAAAGAAAAAATCCCGGTACGGCGTACCGATACCGATGGAAATATAATATATTTCGCCGATAAGGGTGGGGAGCTTACAAGGGCAGAATAGGAGGCAGGATTTGGAATATAATGAAGCAATGAGATATTTAATGGAAGGCGTAAACGAAGCTCAGGCCGAGAAGGAAAAGGGGTATGATCCCGAATATGAGGATGACTACAGGGAACTTACCCAGCTTGAAGCCGATGTTGAGGTCTTCAATAAAAAGCTGAAGGATTTCAGAAAAATGAAGGCTGAGGAGAGCGAAGAATTCGAGAAGATGATAAAGAAGCTTGCGGCTCTCCAGATAGAAAAGGATGAACTGAGTTCACTTAGCTGGAAGAAGATCTGCTCGGTTTTCAGCGGAAAATATGAGAAAAAGAGAGCTGACCTCGACAATGACAGCCTTTTTGCCCAGGTTGAGATGAACAGCATAAAAATGAATCTGCAGAATCTCGATCAGAAGATAGTGATATGCCAGAAGGCTCTGACTGAGACAAAAAAGGCCTATAAGGCAAGACGTGCCTATATGAAGGAAAAATATGGTGATGACAATCGTTATGAGATGGAGATTGACCATAAAAACCTGAAGCTGCAGACCATGATCAAGGAAATCGATGAGGCTGTCACTGCAATAAACCAATTGCTCGGTCAGGGTGAAAGGGCGATAGACCATATGGAAAGCGCAGACAACTGGTCAATTATAACGGAAAATGTTCTGGCCTTCAGCTTCGTCGGAAGCATGGTAGGTGAGGCCATGATCTCGAGCCGTGCTGCAGATGCGAGAGACCAGATGTTTCTTGTAAATTCGATGATTCCGACCGTTGTAAAGGAAATTCAGGATGTGATCGATGCTTACCGCAGTTTCAGAAGCATTTATAAGGATGAAGACCCAGATAACGATCTTGAAAATGAGCAGGATATGGATCCGCCGATGGAATTTATCAGAATCAATATGCTTGCTTTAAAAACAAGAGGAGTATATTCTCCTGTCGATCTCGATGAGGTATTCGGAAGGCTGAATGTCATAAAGAATAATCTCAGAAAAGAAAGAACTCTTGTAAATAAGATGATAAAAAAGTAGGATAATACCATTTTTTGACAGAAAAATACATTGCAACTTGTGATAATCTATGGTAAATTAAAGCTAATGATTTATGGAGGTGAGACCCATGGTAGCAACTGAAAGAAACGGAAAGAAGACGCTTTTCGGACAGTACGGAAAACTTAGCGTAAAGAACGGACATCTTGTAGGAGAAGACGGAAGTTATGTGCAGCTTAAGGGAGTTTCCACACATAACATGAACAGTTTTCCCGAGTTTGTGAATGATGATGCTATTGAGTTTATGGCTGACAACTGGGGAATGCAGCTTTTCCGCCTTGCAATGTATTCTGCTTTCGCTGACGGTGATGACGGATATTCTGACGGCAGCGATGCACACAGGGAAGAACTTGAAAACATCATAATCAGAAGCGTAAAGAAGTGCGCAGAGCTCGGAATCTACGTAATGGTTGACTGGCATATACTTTTTGACTATGATCCCAACATGCACAAGGACATGGCCCTTAAATTCTTTGAAAAGATGGTTCCCGTGCTTTCGGAATATGATAACGTGATCTATGAAATCTGCAACGAGCCTTCGATGGATGTTGACTGGGCAGTGTTCAAGCCCGAATGGCAGAAGCTCCGTGAGACCTGGCCCGAGAAAAAGTGCAGCTGGGATTCGATCAAGGCCTATGCAAACGAAGTGATTCCGGTGATCAGGAAGGCAAAGCCCGACTGTGTCATTGTCTGCGGTACGACCATGTGGTCACAGGGCGTGGACGAGGCAGCGGACTCACCGCTTGAGTTTGAAAATATGCTTTATGCACTTCATTTCTATGCTACCACCCATAAGCAGTCCTTGAGGGATAAGGCAATATATGCTCTGAAGAAGGGCATCGGCATCTATGTTACCGAGTATGGTATCTGCGATGCAGCAGGTTCGGGTGATGTTGATTTTGTGGAGACCGCCCGCTGGATCGACTTTATCAACGAAAACAAACTGTGCTACACGGTATGGAATCTTTCAAACAAGAATGAAACTTCCGCGATGATAAAGCCCGACTGTAAGAAGCTTACAGGCTGGACTGAGGACGAACTTTCAGTCAGCGGAAAGTGGTTTGTAGGACTGAATAAATAAGAATATTATAGTTAAGAGCAATAAGGCCCGAACCGGTTATCCGGTCCGGGCTTGTTAATGAAAGGCAGCACCATGGAAAACAAAATGACTCTTTGTGAAAGATTTAAAGGACATCTGTCAACCATCAACGCCCACAAGGCACAGGTAATGAAAAACTGCTTCAGGGCCGGGCTTTACCGTCAGGGGCTGATGCATGACCTGTCCAAATACAGCCCGGTTGAATTCCTAAAGGGCGTTAAGTATTTTCAGGGTGACAAGAGCCCGAATGTTGCAGAGAGGCTTGAAAGCGGTGTAAGCCTTGCATGGCTTCATCACAAGGGCAGGAACAAGCATCATTTCGAATACTGGACCGACTATGATGTGAAAAATCCCGAGGGTATGATGTGCGGCATGAAAATGCCCATAAAATACCTTGTGGAGATGGTCTGCGACCGCATCGCGGCATCAAAGACCTACATGAAGGAAAAGTACACCGACCGTTCGCCGCTGGAGTATTTTAATAAAGGAAAGAATCATTATTTAATGCACCCCACAACAATGAGGCAGCTGGAAAAGCTTCTGACATTGCTTGCAGATGAGGGAGAAGAAAAGCTTTTTTCATATATGAGATGGCTTTTAAAAGAGGATAAAAGGAGAAAAACACATGCAAAACTTTGAAATCAAGGGTTTCAGCTTTGCTTTCGGTTCAAAAAGAGGAGACCTTAAGGCAGACTATGCTAAGCACTCACTTGAACTTTTGAAAAACACCGGCACAAAGTGGATAGCCCTCTGTGTCGATCAGAGAGTGGAAAATAAGCGCAGTCTTGAAATCCGCAGTAATTACAACAGAAACGTTACCGATGTCGAGCTCATAGAGTTCATACGTTTTGCCCATGAATCCGGGCTCAAAGTATGTTTAAAGCCGATGATCAACTGCAATGACGGCGCATGGCGTGCCGAGATCAATTTCTGGGACGATGCGGGGAGCTGGGCAAAATGGTTCTATGAATACACGGGCTATATGACAAGGATGGCCGAGATCGCAGAATTCTCAGGCTGTGAAATGCTCTGCCTGGGCTGCGAGATGCTGGGCATGGAAAGGCAGGAAAAGCTCTGGAGGGAACTGATCGCGGAAGTAAGAAAGATTTATCATGGCCCTCTGACCTATAATACAAACCACGGTCATGAGTTCGATGCCGCATGGTATGATGAGCTTGATTATCTCGGAACCAGTGCATATTTCAGAATGCACAAGAAGGACGGAAATTCCGGCCCTGACAGCTGGAAACCCATAATGGACCTTACAAAAGAGGATATGCTTGTATCATGGGCCGAGGTAAAGGCGGACATGAAGCGATGGAGTGAGCACTTCGGGAAAAAGGTGCTTTTCATGGAAATCGGCTGCCGCTCGGCAAGAGGCTGTGCATGTCAGCCCTGGGATTTCCGCATGCAGCATCTGCCCTATGATGAGGATGAGCAGGCGCTGTTCTATGAAACCTGCCTCGAAACCTTTGAAAACGAAGAGTTTTTCGGCGGTTTCTTCTGGTGGGACTGGAGCGTAAGGGTAAGCGAAAATAACATGAAGGTGAACGACACAGGTTTTTCGATTTTCGGAAAGAAGGCCGAAAAGGTACTTAAAGCATATTACTGTAAATGATTGGGATTACAAATCAGTATAAGAGAGAGTAACAGAAAAAATGCTTTGGATTTCATTGGTTTTGGTATATGGACTTCTGAAGGGGTGCAGGGAAATTGCAAAGAAGAAGGCACTGGACAAAAATACTGTCATAGAGGTGCTGTTTTTCTATACCCTGATTTCCTTTTTGCTGGTTGTGCCGAGTGCAGGCGGGGCCATAGGAATTGAAAGAGGAAAGCTTCTTCCGATAGCTTTCAAGTCCTTCATTATTTTTGTGGCATGGATGTGCGGCTTTAAGGCAATAAAGAAAATGCCGATCAGCATAGTCGGAATCCTTGATATGTCGAGGGTTGTGTTTTCGATGCTTCTTGCACTTTTAGTGCTGAAAGAGGTCCTTACCATCCCTCAGGCAATAGGAATGCTCCTTGTGTGTGCGGGCCTTTTTGCCCTGCCGTTTGGCAGCAGGAAGGATGAGAAAAAGGAAAATGTGAAGCCACACTACGTTCTCATGGTCTTTATTTCAGCGTTTCTTAACGCCCTGTCCGGAACTATGGACAAGGTGCTGATGAAAGATTTAAGCTCGGGCGAGCTGCAGTTCTGGTACATGCTTTTCCTTCTTGGTTTCTATGTTGCCTATATTTTTCTTACACGTTCCAAAATTGATGTGAAGAGCCTTGTGAAAAACGGCTGGGTATGGGCATTAAGCATCATGTTTGTAATTGCCGACCGCTGTCTTTTCATTGCAAACGGCATCCCGGAAAGCAGGGTGACGGTCATGACCCTCATAAAGCAGACCGGCTGTATTGTGACGATTGTCGGCGGCAAGCTGATATTCAAGGAAAAGAATATAGTCTATAAGCTCGTATGCGCCTGCGTTATCATCGCGGGAGTGGCTGTGGCGGTGCTTTGACATATAAATTAACAGCTTTTTATTTTTTAACTCTGTTCTTGTATTGCACACGCTTTTGTGGTATCATTATAGGGCAGACTTAGCTCTGATGAAATTATACGAGGGTAACAATGAGTAAGAAAAGAAGAGAACAGGAAAATATTTCCGATATAGATAACAAGGCCATGACCGAGGAGGCAAAGTCTGAAAAAACGGCGGAAAATGTTGTGGGAGAGACTTCAAAGGACCAGGCACCGGCAGAAAGCTATGAAAGAGGTATGAGGCTTTCGATAGCATGGGATGAAAAGGGCAAAAACGAAATAGGAAACTGCGTTTTCAACAACTCGCCCGACACTCTTAAAAAGGGTGAGCCTTTTGATCTTCTGATACTGATATGCGCATTGCTTGCGCTTGCCTGTCTGTCCGTAATGCTGGTTTCGGGAATCAACAAGGGCTTTACACCGAGTATGTGGGTACTGATGGGTTGCTATGCTTTTATAGCATTTATATGTCTTTGCAGGCCTCTTCATTATGCGGCTTCCAAGTCCGCATGGAATGCAAGCCTCAGGGAAAAATTTCCTGTAAACAAGGGCTTTTCGACAGAACTCGAGCTATTTGACGACAAGATATGTGTTACTGATGCTCTCGGCAGAAAAGAAGAAGTTAAGCTTGATGAAATGACGGGTATTTATGAAACCGACCGGTTTTTCGTGTTCCATGAGAATGATTCAAGGATTTTTGCGGCATCTAAGGAAAAGCTTTCCGATAATGATTATGCCGAAGAAATAAAGGAAATACTTGAAAGCAGGGTTAAGAAGTGCGTAAGCGAAGAAAAGAAAGAAACTGCTGAAGTAAAGGCAGCGGATGATAAGGCAGAAACTGTTACAGAGGAAGCAGCAGAAGCAAAGGAAGCCACTGAAGCAACTGAAGAAGAGGACGTAAATGCTGTTAAGGTTCAGTCGGTTACAAGCTTTGCAGATAAGAAAAGGAAAGAGCTTGAAGAGCTTGAAAGCTTAATGAAGGAGGATAAATAATTGGAAAAAGTACATACAAATAATGCACCGGCCGCTATCGGCCCTTATTCACAGGCAATGAAGGTGGGAAACCTTCTGTTTACTTCGGGTCAGATTCCGATTGTTCCCGCAACCGGCGAAATCGTAGAAGGCGGTATTGAGGCCCAGGCAAAGCAGGCCTGCGAGAATTTAAAGGCTGTTGCCGAGGCGGCAGGCACTTCACTTGAGAAGGTTGTAAAGACTACCTGTTTCCTTGCCGAAATGAGCGATTTTGCGGCATTCAATCAGGTATATGGTGAGTACTTTACAGAAAAACCGGCAAGATCCTGCGTTGCAGTAAAGACCTTGCCGAAGAATGTGCTTTGTGAAATTGAAATGATCGCAGAGCTGTAAAGCGTTCTGTTAACGCCGGTACCTAGGCTCTGAGCATAACAAGGAGTCCCAGATATGCCAGGCAGATCACAGCATGTAAAATAACAAATCTGAAAACAACCTGAGTCGGCGACCAAGCCGGCTCTTTGTTTTTGCGGACATGGTCATGAAGGGGAGTGCGTATGTTTTTCATGAAGCCCTTTATCTTAAGGAAACGTATGCAGACTATCTTTATCAGACCGAGGCCTCCGTCAAGTATGATGACAAGGGCAAGCGGGATGAAGAGAAGAGGGCAGCCGCTCTTAAGGGCAAGGATTGCGAGAAACATGCCCATGGCACGGGAGCCTGCGTCTCCCATCATTAAGATCGAAGGATTGGCATTGTACCAGAGGTAAGCCAAAAGGCAGAAAATGAATGAGAGTATAAGGCCTTTGTAAATGAAGGCGGTTGACATTACGAACTCGGTCGGCTCTTTGTCAAAGGCGTTTACAATGCTTCCGTTAAGGATGTCCTTGATGTCGCCGGCTCCGAAAGCTGCCGAGACATCGGAAAAGAAGGTCTTGAAAAATGCGAAGAATCCGATAAGCGTGGTTATCACGAGCGATGCGGAAAGTCCGTCCACACCATCCGAGCAGTTTACAACATTGATCGCCGCCCATATAAGAATGACGGCAAGTATCACATAGAGCCATTCGGGCAAGGTGAAAGACTTGTCGATCAGCATGATCGTAAGCTTTGAACCGTTGTAGTGAACATAGGTGATCGCGCAGCCGAGTGCGATCACAAAATCGATGATACCCTTCTTATATTCTCCCCACGGGGTCTTTGCAGCATCGTCAAGGAAGCCCGAAAGCATGGTGAGCAGAAGAATAAGAAGATATATTGCAAGCTCTGCATTCAGTGGGAAGAAAATCAGTACCGAAATGATGAATGCCGGTACGAAGATCACACCTGCGCCACGTCCTTTTCCGGCGGATTTTTTACCGTCAACGGCAAAGTCACGTCCGACGTCCCTAGGCAGCTTGTTCTTCAAAAGTCCCGTCGCAATGAAAGTTACGGCGAAGGAAAAAATGATTCCCAAAAACATTAAAAGCCTTGCGTTCTTCAACAGATCGCAGCTTTCGCAGTTATCTTTTACTATCTGATAGAGCATTATGCGTCCTCTCTTTTATGTTTAATACCGATATTTTCAGTGCGTAATTCACTAAGAAAGAATTCTATCATATTTGCCTGTATTATTCAAGTAATATAATAATTTTTGTCTTGCCATAAACCTGTTTTTGCTGTAAAATATAATGTACCTGAGTTATTGTAATGGGGTAATGGCAGGCTTACGACAAAGGAGGTCGATATAATGAACGAGGTTTTACAGACAATCGCGAAAAGAAGCTCGATAAGGGCTTACAAGGATGAGAAGCTGACGAAGGAAGAGCTGGATATGCTGCTTACGGCAGGCCTTCAGGCACCGACCGCAGCCAACCGACAGGAGATTCATTTTACTGTCGTTGACAGGGATAATCCGATTCTTGCCGAGGTTGAAGCCGAGAAGAATGCCTTCAGAGGACTTAATCCGCGCTTTAACTTCTACTATAATGCGCCGACCGTTATTTTCTTAAGCGCAGATACCGACTTCCACTGGGGAACACTGGATGCGGGTATTGCTGTTGAAAATATCAGCCTCGCTGCCGAGAGCATGGGACTCGGAAGCCTGATCATCGGCTGCATCTACGAAGCACTTAACGGGGACCGTGCAGACTATTTCAGGGAAAAGCTTGCTATCCCCGAGGGGTATAAATTTGAAATTGCAATCGCTGTCGGAAGAAGAGACACGGAGAAAGTGCCTCATGAGTACGACAGGGATAAGAATGTAACTGTACTGTAAAAGGAGAGAACCATGGTAAAAAGAGTGTATGTTGAGAAGAAACCGGACTTTGCCGTACGCGCAAAGGAACTTAAGGGAGAGCTTGCGAGCTACCTTGGCCTTAACGCCCTTAAGAATGTCCGCGTTCTTGTGAGGTATGATGTTGAAAATGTGGATGATGAGACCTATAAAAAGGCCCTGACCACAGTCTTCTCAGAGCCTCCGATGGATGATTATTTTGAGGAAAACATTAATGTAAAGCCCGGAAGCACGGTTTTTTCGGTTGCATATCTTCCCGGTCAGTTCGACCAGAGAGCAGATTCCGCAGAGCAGTGCATACAGCTCCTTAACGAGTCAGCAAAGCCTGTCGTTCGTTCGGCAACGACCTATGTGCTCGAGGGAGAGCTTGACGCTTCCGAGATCGAGGCTGTAAAGGCATACTGCATCAACCCTGTCGATTCATCGGTAACTCCCGAGGAAAAGCCCGCAACTCTCATCCAGGAATTTGCCGTTCCCGAGGATGTAAAGATTTTCGACGGCTTCAGGGACATGGCAGACAAAGAGTCTAAAACACTCTATGATTCCCTTAACCTTGCAATGACCTACAAGGATTTTCTCTTCATACAGGATTATTATAAAAATACCGAAAAGCGTGACCCTTCGATGACCGAGATCAGGGTGCTTGATACCTACTGGTCCGATCACTGCCGTCATACCACCTTCTCAACCGAGCTTACCGACGTCAAGTTCGAGGAAGGCTACTACAAGGCGCGCATCGAAAAAACCTTCAATGACTACAAAAATGAACATCAGATACTCTATAAGGACAGAAACGACAAGTTCATCTGCCTTATGGATCTTGCCATCATGGGCATGAAAAAGCTCCGCGCAGAAGGCAAGCTCGAGGACATGGAAGTGTCCGACGAGATCAACGCCTGCTCGATAATCGTTCCCGTAACAACCGTTACAGACGGTGTTGAAAGCACAGAGGAGTGGCTGATCTTCTTCAAGAACGAGACCCACAACCATCCGACCGAGATCGAGCCCTTCGGTGGCGCTGCAACCTGTCTCGGCGGTGCAATCCGCGATCCGCTTTCAGGCCGTGGCTATGTTTACCAGGCAATGCGTGTGACCGGTGCGGCAGACCCCACCAAGTCCTTAAAAGAAACTTTAGAGGGCAAGCTTCCCCAGAGAAAGCTTACGACCGGTGCCGCAAAGGGTTATTCCTCATACGGCAACCAGATCGGCCTTGCAACCGGCCTTGTCGATGAAATCTATCATCCGGACTATGTTGCAAAGAGAATGGAGATAGGTGCCGTTATGGGTGCCGCTCCGAGAAAGAATGTTAAACGTGAGAATTCCGATCCCGGTGATGTTATCATCCTCATGGGCGGAAGAACGGGACGTGACGGCTGCGGCGGTGCAACCGGTTCATCCAAGAAACATACAACGGAATCGCTTAATACCTGCGGCGCCGAGGTTCAGAAGGGTAATCCTCCGACCGAGCGTAAGCTGCAGAGACTTTTCAGACGCCCCGAGGTTTCTTCACTGATCAAGAAGTGCAACGATTTCGGTGCAGGCGGCGTTTCGGTTGCTATCGGCGAGCTGGCAGCGGGACTTGACATCAATCTTGACCTCGTACCCAAGAAATATGCAGGACTTGACGGAACCGAGCTTGCAATCTCCGAGTCCCAGGAAAGAATGGCAATAGTTGTTGACCCCAAGGATGTTCAGGCTATGCTTGACTTTGCCGAGGAAGAAAACCTTGAGGCAGTTACGGTTGCAACAGTTACTGAAAGCCCCCGCCTTGTAATGAAGTGGAGAGGCAAGACAATTGTAGATATCTCAAGAGCATTCCTCGACACCAATGGTGCACATCAGGAGACCACCGCTGTTGTTGAAATGCCCGATGAAAATAAAAATTACTTCAAGACCGGTGCGGACTATGTCGCAGCCGGCGTAAAGAAAGCTGCCGCTAAGGCAGGAAAGGCTTCGGACGGAGCTTTCGAAATCGCAGAAAAATCAGATACTCCCGAGGCACGTAAGGCAGCATGGCTTTCCGCAATGGCTGACCTCAACGCCTGCGGCAAGAAGGGCCTTGTTGAAATGTTCGACTCCTCGATCGGTGCCGCAACCGTTACGATGCCCTACGGCGGTATCTTCCAGCTCACACCTACCCAGAGCATGATAGCAAAGCTTCCGGGCGTTAAGGGTGAGTGCGACCTCGTTACAATGATGAGCTACGGCTATGATCCTTATCTTTCAAGCTGGTCACCGTATCACGGCGCAAGCTTTGCAGTGCTTGATTCTGTTGCAAAGATCGTGGCAGCGGGAGGAGACTATAAGAAGATAAGATTTACCTTCCAGGAATATTTCAAGCGTCTTGGCGCTGATCCCAAACGCTGGGGAACTCCTCTGTCGGCACTTCTCGGTGCCTATGAGGCACAGGTAAGGCTCGGCCTTCCTTCAATCGGCGGCAAGGATTCCATGTCCGGTTCCTTCAACGATATTGACGTGCCTCCTACACTTGTTTCCTTCGCGGTTGATACCGCAAAAACCCAGGATGTCGTTACTCCTGAGTTCAAGAACAACGATTCCACCCTTGTGCTTTTCGAGATTGCAAGGGATGAATATGACCTGCCTGATTTCGAGGGCTGCATGAAGATGTATGACAGGATTCATGAGCTCGAGCAGGAAGGCAAGATACTTTCCGCCTATGCACTCGGCGGCAAGGGTATCATCGAGGCCGTTTCAAAGATGGCCTTTGGTAACAGAGTGGGTGCAAAGCTCTGCAAGAAACTGACACTTAAGGATGCGCTTGCACCCAGATACGGTGCAATACTTGCCGAGGTTGCGGTAGGCGCTGAAGACGATATACTTGAGAATTTAAGCTTTGCAACAAAGGTTGGCCACACGCTTCCAAAAGCTGTGTTTGAATGGTGTGACGGAAACCACGGCTCATGCATCGACCTTACGATCAAGGAAGTGCTTGGCGCATGGATGGGCACACTCGAGAACGTATTCCCTTCAAAGTCCGCTATCGGAAAAGAGTGGGATAAGCTTGATTCCCTTGAACAGAGCTATGCTGCAAACTGGATAAGACCCGGAAGCATCAAGGAGCCTAAATTTGAAAGCCCCGAGCCCGGCGTGTTCATGCTTGACGGCCCCGGAAGCATCAATTATCCGAGAATACCCGAAATCCTTTATGATGCAAAGACTGTTTATGTCGCAAAGAACAAAATTGCAAAACCGAAGGTATTCATCCCGGTATTCCCCGGTACCAACTGTGAATATGATTCCGCAAGAGCATTTGAGCGTGCGGGTGCAGAGGTTCAGACCGTAGTATTCAAGAACATGACGGAAGCCAACATCCGCGATACCGTCGAAGCCTTTGAAAAGGCAATAAAGGATGCCCAGATCATCATGTTCCCCGGCGGTTTCTCCGCAGGTGACGAGCCCGACGGTTCAGGAAAATTCATCGCAACAGCATTCCAGAACGCAAGGCTTTCGGATGCTGTAAACGATCTGCTTAAGAACCGTGACGGACTTGCACTCGGTATCTGCAACGGTTTCCAGGCACTCATCAAGCTCGGTCTTGTGCCTTACGGCGAGGTTCGTCCGCAGACACCCGATTCACCGACACTTGCAATGAACAATATCGGCCGTCATGTGAGCAAATCAGTTTACACCAAGGTCGTTACCAACAAGACACCCTGGCTCTCACAGGCAACACTCGGCGGAGTATACTGCATACCCGCATCACACGGCGAGGGCCGCTTCGTAGCAAACGAAGAGTGGCTTGAGAAGCTTTACAGGGAAGGCCGCATCGCAACCCAGTACACAGATCCCGACGGCAATCCGACAATGGATGAAGACTACAATGTCAACGGTTCCTACTGGGCAATCGAAGGAATCACCAGCCCCGACGGACGTGTGC
>JAFRWN010000157.1 GCA_017437965.1 Lachnospiraceae bacterium | reverse complement strand
TTTCTTCTTTTTCTTTATCGTCGTGATCTTAAGTAAAAGCTTCATCAGCTTCATGCCGTGCTTGGTTGCAACAAATATGCAAATGGCTGTGACAACTACAACGCTTCCGATATACCAGCCGATGCCAAAGCACTTTTCGGGTGCTCCCGCAATTGTCAGTCCGTAGAATATCCATGCGATGATTATCCACTGCATCATGTAGAAAGGAATGATGAATGCGGAAATGCGGAGCATGAATTCCATGAACTTTGACGAACCGATTGCCTTGCAGAGATAATAGGTAATGCTGATAAGGAAAAGCGCAAGGCTAAGGAGCAGCACTACATTCGGAAGGTCCGTGATATAATCATTTGCAGGCGATACAAGTGCCTTCTCTATGTTAATTTCATGGTCCCAGAGGAACACAGTAAAAGACACGAAAAGCACTACCGAGAAGTCCATCACACGTTTCATGATGTTCTCCCTCTGTACCTCGTCCGACTTCTTTAAGATTTCTCCGAGGAGTATTCCGACACTCGGGAAAATCGCCCATGAAAGAAGCGGGAAGCAGCTGGTCTCGTTGACATATACAAAGTTACCGAGTATCGATGCAACGATATGGTTTGTAACATGCCTGTTCGTTATCGGAGTAAGAAGCGTATTTGCCGTAAGAGTCAGCACGCTTATCATCAGAAGTCCGGGCGTCTGTATCTTCAGTTTACGTAGTATGGAATAGAATATAAAGAAAAATCCCACAAAATAATAAATATCAGACTGCAGGCAGTAATCCACATCGTCGATCAGGTGCGTGTGTGTCGTCAGTGCCTGTACCACTCCGGGAACAAACCATCTGATAAGGTTAAGTATCGCTCCGATAAGAAGGAACTGTATGCCGTTCCTCATTATGCCGTCCGGCGGAGTCTTTCCGCCTCCGATGCCGAAGCCCATGCAGATCATGAAGACCGACGGCCCGAAGGCGCACAATCCGATGATCATTGTTCCGAAATCATAAAGTCCATTGCTTGAAAAACCGCCTTCGATTGCCTCTTCCATTACATGTACTGCCGGAAGCCCGAGGATTGCTATCGCTTTTAAAAGCTCAAACTCTCCGAAACGGGTAAGCGGTTTTTTCTTCACTGTTGTTTCACTTTCCATTTTCCTGCTCCTGATTACAAATTACGTAATTTTCAGCTTGCCGATGCACTGCTTTCTGCCGTTGTGCTATCCATCCAGTCGATCATGCTCGGAAGCATAAGCTTCAGGCCCACGATCAGAATAAAAATGATGAAAAATCCGATAATTGCAGATTTCAGATGGCTTTTGGCCTTCTCCCTGTCCTGCGGTTCCTCAGCCTTGGCATATTTTACGCCAAGGGAAATGCAGAATATCGATCCTGCCGCACCCACAATAACTATTACGGGCAAAAGGAAGCTTTCGATCCCTTCTGCAACAGGCTTAAGGGCCTCATTGAAATCCACGGCAAAACAAATGCCGGTCATCATCATTAACGCAAAAGCTATAGTAAGTAATCTCGTGATTTTTTTCATTTTTTAAACCCCGCTTTCAATATATGGTCACTGCTTTCCCATGTAAAAATATTATCACAATTTATATCTTTTGTAAAGAAAAAAAGCGCAGGCCCTTATTTCTAAAGGTCTGCGCCTAATCTGCAGTTGATGGGACTTGAACCCACACCCAAGTACATGGACATGAACCTGAATCATGCGCGTATGCCAATTCCGCCACAACTGCAAGCAAAAAGGAGTTTATCATAAAACAGCCTTAATGTCAAGCAAAATTAGTAGCTGACATAGTATTTTCCGCCGGCCTTGTCAAATGCTTTCTGGGCTTCTGCCCGCTCAAGCCTTTTCTTTTCGCCGCTTATCGGGTTCATGATATAAATATATTTTTTCGTGTAGGCATACATCAGTGTATAACCATTATCATAGGCTGCGATCACAGGATTTCCGTCGGAAATAAAGTAGCAAAGGAGGTTCACATCTGCCTTTTCAAGCATGACAGCATTCTTTCCGAGCTTTTCATTCATCCATTCAAGCATGGATTTTTCGGCAAGATTGCAGTCAATGTTTTCCTCCGGCACTCCGTAATAGGCAAGAAGCATATAAAGAGCCGCCTTCCTGCTTCCGATTTCCTGCGAATCCCTTCTGACTTTAAGCCTGTCGAGAGTCTTTTCTTCGGAATAAATGCTTCGTCTGAACACTACAGAGCCCTCGGGATCCACAACGGTTCCCGCTGCCTCATCGGCATATTTCATGCAGAGTGCAAGGTCATTACTCATAATTATCGTCCGGCCGTATGCGGTTGCATAGTAATATGGTTTCTTCCTGCTCTGGAGTCCGACCGACGTATCTTTTGTGATCACTGTGGATACGGCAGTTTCAAGTTTCGGTCCGCTTTCGGGCTGGTAGGTGGAAGGCATGTTAAGAAGATAAACCTTACGCTGCTTCAGATCCCTGTCGGAGGTATAATTCGGTGACGGAACCGAACTCTTGTATAAATTTACGATAACATCCTTATCGGAAGGCTCAAACAATGCCTTGCTGCTTTGCGAAGCATATGCCACCTTTGAATATAGTCCAAGGGAAATAAATCCTTCCTCAAACGACAGCTCACATACATACTTTCCGGGATCCGGCACATAATCCTTTACTTCTGTGCCATCAAGCTCCGCAATGCAGATCTTTTCATATGGTATCATCAGGCTTCCGTCATCAAAGAATGAAAATTCCGAAGCCGTGGAAATACCATAGACTATCCTTTTATCTATAGTTCCTAGTAAGGAAATTACCTTTCCGGCCGGAGCCTCAATATATTCCGTTTCCTGCTTTTCAATATCATATAATGCAATTTTCGTGTTCGAGCTCTTGTCCTGCTTCTCATCATAGACCAGCTTCTTCTCTTTTTCAAAATAAAGCCAGTTTTCGCCCATGTCGGAGATTATGGTATGTAATACATTGGTATCAAGCTCATATGAATAATAAGAATTGAAGAAGGAGAAGTAATAAATGCCCATCTCCGAGGTGAAATTGACTTTTCCGAAGGAATCCTCAAGCTCAGCCTTGCCGAGATTTGTGGGAATAAACATTTTCTCTTCTATGCGGTTATCTTTGGCGTAATAATGGTAATATATGATACCGTTCCTGCCCTCATAATCGCCTTTTCCGATGTAGCCGTAGACCGCAAACTCGGCATTTCCTTCGTTGTCTATCGAAAGAAGCCTGAAATCATAGGCCGGATCAGGCTGGCGGTAAAAAGCATCCTTATTTTTGTAGCTGAGGACTTCGGTCAGGATATTTCCCTTCATGTCAAGCATCCAGAGAGTGCCCTGATATGACAGAAGCATGTGGCTCTTGTCCTGGCTTATCATGGTATCAACCGTCGGGTCGGGAGTTACTCCAAGCATCAGCTTTCCGCTCATCAGGTCGAAAAAGCCCGGATCAAAGACAGTCTCCATCGTCCTGTCATAGTTATAGAGTATTATCCTTTCATCACCGTATTTGAAACGATAGCCTTCAAGGCAGCGGAAGGTTTCAAGTCCTCTGTCCGTGTATCCCTGTATCCAGAAATTATAGGCAGCGCTCACGAAGCGGTCGTTATATTCCGTGATAGTGGGTATCATCCTGTAGATCTCGGTCGGTTCAAGCACTCCGTAGCTTAAGGTATCTATGTCATCCTTTATCGTCACATGGGAAAAGTCCTCGTTTACCCTTCCTTCTTCGGTTTCCATATAGCCTGCATACTCGTTGATTTTTTCCTTATCAAAGGTTGCAAGGTGGAAATTCCTTACAAATTCTATGCTTTTGGAAAGATTGCCGAAATTGGCGGGTTCTATTCTTGTATAATAATATACCTTTTTACCGTTGGAATCGAGAAGCACGAGCTTGAGAAGATATTCGGTTCCTGCTGTCATGGCCTTTGAAAACTGCACCTCGGTCGACAGCCTTCCGCCTGCCGTATGCTTAAGATCTGCTATCTCCTGTTCTTCAAGCACATTCAGGTCCGGAAATTCATGGACGGAAATTTCAATTTTCTTTATGCTCATGGTTCCTGCATCGATATTTATGCCAAGCTTCTGCTCGTTAGATACAGGCGTAATGCTCCTTCTCGTAACTTCTCCGTCCATGGGCACAGTATACCCCTCGGTCAGATTGATCTCGTTACCGCTTACAGTAAAGCTGAGCACAGGCAGATTGGCACTGTTTGCCGAGGTTGAAAGCTTCTCGGTACTTCCGCTGTGCTCATCGATTGTCATGAAACGCAGGGCAAAGGCTGCGGCAAAAACCACGATCAGCACTGCTGCCCTGATAATTATCTTCTTCATAATTTTATAGTATAACTCATTTTCCTCTTGCACACAAGAAGATTTAGATTTAAAATGATATTACTTATTACTACTTTCCATGAAAGGAGCCTTAGCATGAACGATTGTATTTTCTGCAAAATAGCCGCAGGCATCATCCCTTCGGCTACAGTATATGAGGATGATGATTTCAGGGCAATACTTGACATCGCACCCGCCCACAAGGGTCATGTGATAATACTTCCTAAGGAGCATGCCGACAATCTCTTCTCTTTATCTGATGAGACCGGATCAAAGCTTCTCCCCGTTGCAAAGAAGGTTGCAAAGGCAGTAAAGGAGGTTACCGGCTGCGACGGCATAAATATAATGCAGAACAACGGAACCGCTGCCGGACAGAGTGTTTTCCACTTCCATATGCATGTTGTACCGCGCTACGATGGTGACGGAATCCTTCCCGTCTGGCCTCAGGGCAGCTACGCGGATGGCGAAGCAGCTGAACTTGCTGCAAAAATTTCGGAAAAGATTTAAAAAGATTCAAAACTTAGGGACGGTTACTTTTTATCATCTGTTGATAAAAGCAACCGCCCCTTTTTTAATTATCTTATTACTGTGTAATGCTCATGTTCGGTATTCATTCTTCTTAGCAGTGTCAGAAGCTCATTGCCGAAGGCCTTGCCGTTATCCTGCTGTCTGAACGGCTGCAGATGCTCAATCGCTTCAAAAGATGCAAAGCTGCAGTTTGCGATGTGCGACTCCGAAAAGCTTTCGCTTATCAGCACACTGTTCTTCTTCGGCATGATGACGATCAGTCCGTTTCTCATGGATTCTTTCAGTCTGAATTCATAGGAAATGCCCATTTCGTCAACCTTTTCAAGCATATATACCGCCATCGGCCTGTATACCCTTGTAAAATGGGCATAATGACCGGCCTTGTCCTGAATATATCTGATTGCAAAGCTTCCGAGCCAGCTCTCATCAAGTCTTCCGTCATTTTCGTTGGATGAAACCAGCATTACAATAGGGAAGGTTCTGTAATCCGAGGTAATAAGCTCGAGCATTTTGTCTGCCTGCTCTTTAGTGAGCACCAGGTGGGTATTACCAAGCTCCCAAACGTCACGCACGCCTATCTGGCTTACGATCTGGCGGTAAAATCTCGGACATGAGAACATTCTTGTAACGTCCGTCTTATCATTTTCATCAGGGAAATAGGTAAAACCGTTGTCAACCGCAAGCCTGAGTTCACCCGATGCATCCGGCATTATGATCGCGGAGGTTATCCATATCCTTCCTGCCTGCCTTACATCGATATGCTTTGCGGAACACAGGAAAATCTTTTCCTGCGGACGATAGTCCACCTTTATCCAGAATCCAAGCTCTTCAATGTTTACGCTTCTGACCTCTTTACTGAGTGCCATAAGCACTGATGAAAACTTGTTGTATATCCATGAATATATCGTGTTTACCGCAGACATATACTTATCTTCACGGTTGGTTTCGTCGCTGATCATCATTACATCCGCATGGAAGGTGCTCATCAGCTCGGGAATGCGGAGATCATATTTCTCCTCGTCATCCGCCTGTCTGTCCGAACGTTTTTCGAAAACGTCCCTGTCCTCCATTATCCTGGCAACATCAGGATCGTTTATCGAATTCTTGTTGATCACCGCAACTATCGTGTTGATATTGATCGGAACACGTCTCGGAAGCTCAAGAAGCCAACCGATCAGCACTTCCCTGTTGGTCTTGAAAACCCTCTTCGGTACATTTTCAACCCTTGTATCCGAATCAAAGAATTCAACCAGCTCGGGATAAAGGTCGCCGCCTGCCATTTTCAGTCTGAAATGGGCCTTTATCATTCCTGCCCAGTTCTTTTCATGGTAGAGGTCGTGTCCGAGGTTTTCGAACAGTGTCACTATCGACTTGTCGCAAAGTTCAAGCGTTGCAAGTATGGTATTGAAATATCTTGACCTGTCGCTCTTTCCTTCCCAGAGATCCGCACCCTTATATTTCATGTCGTGCTCGATCTCATGCCAGCCTTCAAAGAAGATAGTCTTTAACTGTATTTCAAAGGTGTCATCGATAAAGTAATCCCAGGTCTCGTCCGAGATCATGGTCTTAAGCTCTTCGGGAAGCCTGAAAACTCCGTTGATTTTCTGAGGTTTGAATTCCTCTTCTTCAAAAGAAGTACGGCTCCATTCTGCCTTGCCGAACAGTCTTTCCAGAAGATTTCTGCAGATTTTGAGGTCATCCTCAAAATAGACGTCAATTCTTATGCCGATGAGATCCTGGATTTTTTTCCCGTCGCCATAGTTTTTTCTCTGATATTTTTTTGCAAGCGAATCAGCGGTCTTTATCCTTGAAAAGACCTGATGATAAATCCCGCTTCTTTCGAGACATTTTTCTACTGTAAGACGCAGTTTTTCTTCAACTGTGCCGGGAACCCTTACATTATCCCTGAGTTCCTCTACTGTAAACTCATTCCTCATTAATCCTTTTTCCTTCTCCGGTAAATCTGTCCAATCTGTAGCTTTCCTTTATGGGGCCCGATCTGACAGTAACAACCGCCTTATCCCACTTTGAATCTTTGATCTCGGCATCCATTTTTGTCTGGATTTCTTTCCGGGATCTCATAAATATGCCTACTGCCCTTGACCTGAGTTTTTCGTCCGAAAAGAACTCAAAATCATCGCTTTTTGCCGAAACATATTCAAAAACCAGCTCTTCTCCGTTATTCTCATGGCAGACATATCTGTCCTCGTCAGTCTGTTCAATTGCCATCAGATAGAGTTCCTCGGGCCTTGCACCCTCTTTAAACTCCTCGCTTTTGCCATCGTTTATGTTCCGTCTGATTGTTGTGTTATCCGCACATATGCTCATAAAAACGCTGCTTCCGTCGGGCTTTGTAACGGCCCATGTACCTGTCCTGAAGATACTGTATTCTTCCACGGAGCTTTGGTCTTGTGTCTCCTCCGGACTTTCCCCGGTACTGCTTTCCCTATCTTTCGCGGGGTCTGCATTATCCTCGGTAGCCTTTTCGGTTACAGTCGGAAAACCAACATCGGTTATTGCGGTATTCGTGTCGCCGACGGTATTCTTTTCATTTTCACCGCAGGCGCACAGGAGTAACAGGAGCATGAAAGTAATGATTATTTTTTTAACATCCCCCTGCTTCACGCTTTTCTCCTTATTTTCTGCTCTGACCGATATAATCCTTAAGAATCGATACAGTCTTGTCAACACCAAGGCGGCTTGAGTTTATGCACATGTCATAGGCTCTTGAGTCGCCCCACTTATAGTCTGCGTACTGATTATGATACTGCTTACGCTGCTTGTCGTTAAGCTCCATCAGTGCAAGGGCATCATTTTCATTTACGCCGTATTTTTTCATTACTCTTTTGACCTTCTGCTTTTTGTCGCCCCTGACAAAGAAGCTGTAAAGGCCGTCAAATCCTGCAAGTACAACATCCGAACAGCGTCCGACAACCACAAAGGATTCTCCAAGCTCGGCTCTTTTGTGGATGAAATCAAACTGCATGCGGGCAAGAGCCTGCTCGGCAGCCTTCTTTCCGAACTTCTTTCCGAAAAAGCTGTCCGGCATTTCGTCATATTCCTTCAGCTGCTCTGCCGATGAATTTGCCTTGACTATCTCGTCAAGTATGTTTTTGTCATAGAATTTTAAGTCAAGCTCTTCGGAAAGCTTCTTAGCGATATCATGTCCGCCGCTTCCGAATTCCCTGCTTATGGAAACTATCAGCTGTCCTTCCATTTCTTGTAGTCCTCTTGTAATTATGGTCAATGCCTTTTTACAGGCTGGTTCTTACGATTTTAGGTCTGTAACCTTCCTCTTCAAGCTTCTTCATGATCCTTTCCTTGTGCTCCGTACCGAAGCTTTCAAGTGTGATGCGAAGTTCAACCGAAACATTTCTGTTGGTTGATACGAACTGGTTATGCTCAAGCTTTATTACATTGCCCTGAAGTTCTGCGATCACTCCGGATACTTTATGAAGCATGCCGGGCTTGTCGGGAAGAAGTACCGAGACGGTAAATATCCTGTCGCGGAAGATGAGTCCCTGCTGAACAACGGAGGACATCGTGATGACATCCATGTTTCCGCCCGAAAGTATCGAAACCACCTTTTTACCTTTTACGTTTAGATGACGGAGTGCTGCAACCGTAAGGAGTCCCGAGTTTTCGACTATCATCTTATGGTTTTCAACCATGTCAAGGAAGGAAACGATTATCTCGTCGTCCTCTATAGTAATGATATCGTCAAGGTTTTTCTGAAGATAAGGGAAAATCTTTGAACCGGGAGTCTTTACAGCAGTTCCGTCCGCAATGGTGTTTGCCGAAGGAAGAGTCACTACCTTTCCTGCTTCAAGCGATGCCTTCATGCAGGCTGCACCTACAGGTTCAACACCGATCACCTTGATCTTGGGATTCAGAAGCTTTGCAAGTGTGGAAACGCCGGTAGCAAGACCGCCGCCGCCGATGGGAACAAGTATATACTCCACAAGCGGAAGTTCCTTGAAAATTTCCATAGCGATGCTGCCCTGACCGGTTGCGACTGCCTCATCATCGAAGGGGTGGATGAAGGTATAGCCGTTTTCCTTCGCAAGCTCGAGTGCCTTTGCACATGCCTCGTCATAGACATCTCCGTACAGCACTACCTCGGCTCCGTAGCTTTTTGTACGGTTTACCTTGATAAGCGGAGTTGTTGTAGGCATCACAATGACAGCCTTGGCGCCATAGCACTTTGCAGCATAGGCAACGCCCTGCGCATGGTTTCCTGCCGATGCGGTGATCAGTCCCTTTGCCCTTTCTTCATCGGTCAGGGTGCTGATCTTGAAATATGCGCCGCGTACCTTGTATGCGCCTGTAAACTGCATGTTTTCGGGCTTAAGGAAAACTTTGTTTCCGGTCTGCTCGCTAAGGTACTGCGAGTATACAAGCTTGGTTTCAAGTGTGACTTCTTTTACTTTTTCGGAGGCCTTTTCGAAGGCGTCTAATGTTAGCATGTCCATGAGTATTAAGCTTTCTTCTCTGCTGCTTTACCGCTGGGTCTGACTAAGAAGAGGCAAAGAAGCAGTGCAATGATATAAAGTGCGATTGTAAAGTAGAGCACGTTCTGGTAGCCTGTAGGATTTACAAGCACGCCGTCATGATCCACAAATTCTCCTGTATGGTTTACAATGTAGGTAGCAACCTGGTTTCCTGTAAGGCCTGCGAATGCCCATGCGGAAAGGGTGATACCGTGGATTGCTGAAATTGAGCCCATGCCATAGTGGTCTGAAAGCAGGGTGGGTACGTTTGAGAAGCCGCCGCCGTAACCTGCGTTTACCATGAAGATCAGGGCAAGTACAAGGATGATGAGACCGGTGTTTCCGTCTCCGTTCTTGATACCGCCTGTAACCATTGTAAGACCGGTAAGGGCAATTGAAATGACGAAGATCATCTTGTAGATTGTGTTTCTGTCCTTCATCTTGTCAGCCCATGCGGAGAAACCGAGACGACCGCCGGCATTGAAGATTGCGGAAATTGTAGAAATCAGACCTGCTGATGCTGCAAGGCCTACGCACTTTACGATCATCTTTTCCTGAGAGATAAGTGCAAGACCGCAGGTGATGTTGATGTAGAACATGAACCAGATACCGATGTAGTTGGTAATAGGCTTAGTTCTTAAGGTTTCCATGATACCGGGCTTTGCGCTCTTGTCCTGAGGCTCAACCCAGCCGGCAGGCTTTGCAAGAAGCAGATGTCCTACAAACATCATTACGAAATATACTCCGGCAAGAATCCAGAACATCTTGTAGATACCGCCGTCCATCTTTACCATCTTCTGCATGATGGGGCTGGCGATTGCTTTTGCGGCACCGAAGCCTGCAACTGCCAGACCTGTTGCAAGACCCTTCTTGTCCGAGAACCAGAGCATCAGTGTTTTAACGGGTGAAAGATAACCTGTTCCGAGGCCGACACCCATGATAAAGCCGTAGCTTATGTAAATTCCAATAAGTGCAAGATTGCTTCCCCGGTGCTCTCCACCGTAGTAAATGAAGTAGCCTGTAAGGGCCATACCTACTGCGAAGCAGATAGTTGCGATAAGAGAGGATTTATGGATATCCTTCTCAACTACATTTCCGAGGAATGCTGCGCTCATACCAAGGAAAAAGATTGCAAATGAGAATGCCCATTCAACCGAACTCTTTTCAAAACCGATGTGGTCTGCAATCTCCTGTGAGAAGATTGACCAGCAGTATACGGTACCGATACTGCAGTGAAGAAGGAGTGCGGGAATTGCGGCGCGCACCCACTTATTGGCTCTCCAGCCTGTCTGTGCTTTTGTTTCTGACATTTTTTTACTCTCTTTCTTTATACTTCAGGTAAAGTTTTTCTCCACTTTGCTAGCTCTTCATCGGTAGGGATGTAATCGTTCATCTCACCATCATTGTACTTCTGGTATGCAACAAGATCGAAGTAACCTGTTCCGGTAAGACCGAATACGATGTTCTTCTCCTCTCCTGTTTCCTTGCACTTAAGTGCCTCATCAATCGCAACTCGGATGGCATGGCTTGACTCGGGTGCGGGAAGTATGCCCTCAACCCTTGCAAACATTTCAGCTGCCTCGAAAACTGAGGTCTGCTCAACGCTTCTTGCCTTGATAAGTCCCTGATCGTAGAGCTCGGATACGATTGAGCTCATACCATGGTAGCGGAGGCCGCCCGCATGGTTTGCGGAAGGAATGAAACCGCTGCCAAGTGTGTACATCTTTGCAAGAGGACAAACCTTTCCGGTGTCACAGAAATCATAGGCATATACACCGCGTGTAAGCGAAGGACATGATGCAGGCTCAACAGCGATGATCTCATAATCACTCTCACCGCGGAGCATTTCTCCTGCGAAAGGCGAGATCAGGCCGCCGAGGTTTGAACCGCCGCCTGCACAGCCGATAATGGTATCTGCCTTGATGCCGTATTTGTCAAGTGCAGCCTTGGTCTCAAGACCGATAACCGACTGATGAAGAAGTACCTGGGCAAGCACCGAGCCGAGCACATAACGATAACCCTCCTGGCTTACCGCTGCCTCAACCGCCTCGGAAATCGCACATCCGAGACTGCCTGTTGTTCCGGGATATTCTTCGTTTATCTTTCTTCCGACATTTGTTGTCATTGAAGGTGAAGGGGTTACCTTTGCGCCGTAGGTACGCATTACCTCACGTCTGAAGGGCTTCTGCTCATAGGAAACCTTTACCATGTAAACCTGGCAGTCAAGGTCGAAGTATGAACATGCCATCGAAAGAGCCGTTCCCCACTGACCTGCACCGGTCTCGGTGGTTACACCTTTAAGGCCCTGCTTCTTTGCATAGTAGGCCTGGGCGATCGCGGAATTTAACTTATGGCTGCCCGAGGTATTGTTGCCCTCGAATTTATAATAGATATGAGCCGGAGTACCCAGCTTCTTTTCAAGGAAATAAGCTCTTACCAGAGGTGAAGGACGATACATTCGGTAGAAATCTGCGATCTCCTTCGGAATATCGAAATAAGGAGTTGTGTCATCCAGCTCCTGCTTTGCAAGCTCTGTACAGAAAATACCTGAGAGCTCTTCCAATGTCACAGGCTTAAGGGTGCCGGGGTTAAGTATCGGTGCCGGCTTCTTCTTCATGTCAGCACGCACATTGTACCACTGCTTCGGCATCTCGTTTTCTTCAAGATATATCTTGTAAGGGATCTCACTCATTGATTTTCCTCTTTTCATTTTTATTGGCACAGGTATATTAATATAGAAAAAATGCCCATAACCTTATATATATTAGCATAAGTCAAATAATAATTCAACAAAAAATTACAGGCATGAAGAAAAGGCTGACTTCCGAAGAAATCAGCCTTTTGAAAAATTTTCTTTTTTAAAACCTTACCCCTCTGTTTGCATTCTTGAATTTGAGTGCAAGTATTACAAGATTCAGAACAATGCAGAATCCGCCGATCACAATCAGCTGCTTCCAGGGAGATGAGTTGTAGGGGTGTCCGGGACGGTCCACATTGATATGAACAACCATGTCATCGCCCTTGTCTATGCTTAAATGGTAGAACATCTCCGCTTTGTAGTGCTTTGGTTCCGGATCATCTTCACCCTTCCAGTCATATTCAACCACGTAGGTCCATGTACCGCCGGCCCAGGTCTCTCCAAGTTCCGTCACCACTCCGTTTGCGGGAGGTGCTTCGTCGTAGAGCTTTAACATGTGCACCGACCATATTATTGTTCCGATCCATATAAGATTTAAGAACAATGTAACAAAAAACACAATCTTTTTATATGTCTTGATTTTCATCTATTGCTTTCCCTGCCAATCTTTCCATATAAAATAAATGGGCCATGGTATACCATGGCCCGAAAAACAGCCTTTAGACTCTCTTCATGTACTCACCGGTTCTGGTGTCGATCTGGATGGTCTCACCCTGGTTAACGAAAAGGGGAACCATTACCTGAGCGCCTGTCTCAACAATTGCGGGCTTTGAAGCACCTGTTGCGGTGTCACCCTTGAAGCCGGGCTCTGTATCTGTGATCTGAAGTTCAACGAAAAGCGGAGGCTCTACGGAGAAGATCTGTCCGCCATGTGCACACATCTTAACCATCTCGTTTTCTTTAACGAACTTAAGAGCATCTCCGATCTGATCTGATGTAAGCTGGATCTGGTCGTAGGTTTCTACATTCATGAAGTGATAGAAATCACCGTCACTGTAAAGATACTGCATATCTGAACGCTCAATATGTGCTGTAGGGAATTTTTCTGTAGGTCTGAAGGTCTTCTCAACCACGCCACCGTTCTTGATATCTTTTAATTTTGTTCTTACAAAAGCTGCGCCTTTTCCGGGCTTAACATGCTGGAATTCGATTACCTGGTAAACATTACCTTCCATCTCCAGTGTCATGCCGTTTCTGAATTCGCCTGCTGAAACCATATGGAATCCTCCTGAAAATCATAGTTATTTATATTTTAACTTATCTTTTGATAATTTGCAAGTATTTTTTGTTGTATTTAGGTTTATCTGTGAACAGATAACAGGTAATCGATGTATTGATTTGCCACCCTTCCGGTCGGGCCGCCGTGGGAAAGCTCCCATTTGTTTGCGCCGGCAAGCAGTTCCTCCTCGCTCATATTAAGCTCGGGATGCCTTGCCGCAAGGTTAAGCACGATCTTTTTATATTCCGGCGGAGTCGGCCTGAAGAAACCGATTGAAATACCGAAGCGGGCCGAAAGTGAAAGCTTTTCCTGTACGGTATCGTTACGATGGATATCATCATTGTCGGCATCCGCCCTGTCCTTAAAGGTCTCGCGTACAAGGTGCCTTCTGTTCGAGGTTGCATATATCAGCACATTGTCGGGCTTGGGTTCAAGACCACCCTCGATTATTGCCTTCAGATACTTATATTCCAGCTCGGTCTCCTCGAAGGAAAGATCGTCCATATATATAATGAAGCGATAGTTCCTGTTCTTGATGCTTGCTATCACTTTCGAAAGGTCCTTGAACTGATGCTTATAGATTTCTATCATCCGAAGGCCCCTGCCATAGTACATATTGAGTATTGCCTTGATGCTCGTGGACTTTCCGGTACCTGCTTCGCCATATAAAAGTACATTGTTGGCTGCCCTGCCCTCTATGAAGGCCTCGGTGTTTTCTATCAGCTTCTGCTTCTGGGACTCATAGCCCACAAGCATATCGAGTGTCAGCTCGGCCGTGTTGGTTATCGGAACGATCAGTTCACCCTCAGGATCATCATTTACCCTGAAGGCCTTGTTGAGACCGAATTTTCCGACGCCATAGTGAAGGTAAAAATCGGTAACAGCCGTAAAAACACTGTCGGTATCTTTCGCATTTTCAATGGCGGTGCTAAGCTCCTGCACCTTCTCGCTCACGCTTTTGTTATATATCCGCTCGCTTTTTGAAACCGCATTGAAATTTCCGATTACCGAAAAGCAGTTGATTTCAAGCTCATGTTCAAGCTTCGAAAAATCATAATCAAAAAGCTCCTTGAATACCGCAATGTCGTTTTTGGCAAATATATTTACCGAGCCCTCGTTTGCTCCGACCTTTTCAGAAACAAGGGTAAAAGGCGTCTCGGTCATCGCAAGCAAAAAGGCCAGATAGTTATGCCAGAGATTTTTGTTGAAGCCATAGGTTGTGGCAAGATCTAAAAGCTCATGGATAAGATCCAGGATTTTTCTCGCGCTGTCCTCTTTGCTCTCCTTACCCTCATCATGGCAGCGTATAACATCGGCAAGACGGTAAAGTATGCTGTCCTTTCCGATATTTGAGTATATTATCAGTTTTGAAGTCAGTCTGTACATGTTTATGCCCCTCTTTTCCTCATTTTTATTGATTTTACATCTCTTTTAATAAGATTTCAATGTATATAATTATAAAAATTACTTTTTCTTTTGCAAATCTTCTTTTTTTATGCTACAATTGGTGCGGACTGATTTCGTGTAGTGCGCGGTCAGTTCAGAGAATACTAAATGGAGAATACAATGAAAAAGACCAGACTGATCATCACGATATTAATACTTGTTACTGTTTGTACAATGTTTTCGGCATGCGGTAAGAAGAAAAAGAAGGGCTCGGAATCATCGGATCCTTCTCCCGAGGTTACCGAGGCTGTGAACGAGTATGCGGAATATGCAAACCGCCGTGTTTCTGTTTCCGGCACAAAATTCATGGTTGACGGCAAAGAGCTCTGGCTCTGCGGAATCAACACTCCCTGGCAGAAATGGAATGATTTTACCGGAAACATGGATGTGACTTTCTGGGAGAACACCTTTAAGGCCCTTGCGGATAACCATATCAATTCAACAAGGATCTGGGTAAACTGCAACGGACTCGGTATCGTAAAGCTTGATGCTCAGGGAAACGTTACGGAAATAAACTCAAAGCACTTTGACAATCTCAAGACTCTCTTCGACCTTGCGGCAAAATATGAGATATATGTAATGCCCACTCTTCTTTCCTTCGATCATTTCAAGGCAGGAAACCAGGGTGCGACCTACTGGAGAGCCCTTGTAAACGATAAGGAAAAAGTTTCGCAGTACTGCGAAAAGTATGTAAAGGAATTCTGCACACGCTTTAAAAACAATCCTTTTGTTTTTGCTGTGGATATAATGAACGAGCCCGACTGGGTAAATGAAAATGCCGAATGCGGCCAGCTTTCATGGGACGTTTTATGTACCTTCTTCGGAGAGGTTTCCGCATGCATCCATGAAAACAGCGATATGCTCGTGACTGTCGGTCTCGGCATGAACAAATATAATTCTGATAAGTATGAAGGTAACAAGGTAAGTGATGCCAATCTTAAGGCTCTTACCAGCAAGGACAATTCAAGACTTGATTTCTACAGTCCTCATTTCTATATGTGGATGAAACAGTGGTTCGGTTTCCCGTATGACGGAGATCCCGCAAACTACGGAATGGATATGGACAGACCCGTTGTTCTCGGGGAAGCTCCGAATGATGACCAGGCCGATTCCGGACTCACCAACTTCCAGAAATATAAAGCACTTTATGATAATGGCTGGGCAGGACTAATGTTCTGGACCGAGCCCAAGAAGGATGACGGCGGCAACTGGTCATGGTACTGCTTCGACTTTACGGCCGAAGGTGCACGTGAGATGTATAAGGTTGCGGGGGAGAAGATGTTCCCGCTAAAGTAATCCCTCCGGGGATTACTTCAACCAGTTCGCATGGTGTAATTAAATAATGGGCTGGTCGAAAGCTCCTGGTCCACCAAGCGGCGGGGATATACCTCGCCACTTTTTTTAGGGTACAAATTAATTCAAAAAAAGAAACTTTAAACCAATGCATTTCGATCGTAGAAAAGTGGTTTCTACTATATCTGGTGGTTGAATTTGGGTCAAGGCATAGTAATCATCGACTTTGCGTTAGCCCCATTTTTCTATTTCCGTCAAAAATGCATAACACCTGCAGTAATCAGCTTTAATAAAAGCATATTCCTGATTAGCATCAAGTTCTTCAATATTCTTTATTCCAATATGTATCAGACCAGAAAGCAAATCTTTCTTATCTGTTGTCCTCGGAACTAATCCCCCATCATGAATTGCTTTAGCTTTAGATCTGATCAAACCTGCTATATCAGCTACTCTCAAATCAATGTGTTTAAAATGATATTCTGTTTCCTTCCAATTAATCTTATCCCCAAGATCCCTCAAAAAACCTTCAAGCAAGGAACAGTCGGTATTGAGCCATTCTTCATCAAGGTCATTTTCCAAGCCCACCTCTCTGATCAGTTCAATTGTTTTTTGATCGTATTTTTCAGTAAGCGAATCGATATCTATAGTATATCCATTTTTCCGAAAGTCATAATAGAGCATAGCAAAACCACCAATAGCTCTAATTGTTATGTTTTTTGAATTGTTAGCGCCAATTTTCTCATCTAGTAACCTGAGCGCAGTAACAAAATCTTTCAATTCGCTTTTTTTCATTAGTAATCACCTCAATACATAATATTCATCAATTTATAAATATTGTTTTCAGGCAAAGGATTACTATCCAAAACCAATGTCTTAGAAAGCGGTATTGTATTTTCCAGGGGTTTGAGATTATCATATTTTTCAAACAGGAAATCATAATGATAATACTTGATTATGCAGTAAATCAGAGCTTTAGTATTATCAGTCATCATGCTCACATCCATGTTTTTAATTTCTTCGGTATGTTTATCATGGTAAAAAAACACTCGATGTAATACACGATGAAGGTAATAATAATCCTCTTCATTCCAATCATTTTGTTGTTCATAGTATACTTTTTCAGTCATAAAACCTTCTCCTGTATTAGTATTAACAACACCTAAGTCCCTTATCATGATAACACATAAGGTTCAGAAAATCAATAAAATCACACCAAGCTATTAATATCTTTCACATTTATTCTTTTAGTCAAACTGTATCCAAAAGTAAAAATCCCCGCAGAGCCTTATTTTACAAGGGTTTGCGGGGATTAGCAACTATTCCAGCTCATTTACTCGGGAAATTCAAACCGTTTTTTTCTATTCTTTTCATGCTTCTTTATATTCAATCCCCCAAAGCCTTGTTTAATTTGTCAATTATCGGTGCAATGGCTGCAGAAAAGTCTTCGGAGGTCTCTAGGCCAAGCATATTGTTTTCAAGTTGGTATTCTTTATTTAATAACAACGGGTAAATTGATTCCCTATAGCACCCAAGCAAATAAACGTCTTCATCAGAAAGTTCAACATCAAGGCCAATTAATATCGAGTCTTTTATTGTATTGTAATAGCCTAAATATTCATCTCTTTTTTCTTTGTATTTCTTTGCTTTTTCACATTCCGAAAAATAGTAGCAACCAAAATCCATCATATTGGTCATGGCTATTCCATATGAAGCATCTTCATGATCCTGAAGTCCGTAATTAAGTATGTCTGCTATTCCCACCTCAGAGTATACAAGATTCAGTATTTTTAAACTCAGTTCAATATTTTCCGATGTTGATCTCACCCCGTTAGTAGCATTATACTTCTGTCTTATGGTACGCTCGTCATAATCATAATAAATATAATTATCCGATTTTGACTCCTCACTATAACAGAACCGTGCAAAAACATCCTCGTCGGAATATTTGTTATTATCATCAAAATACAAAAACCTGTCTTTACTGTTCGCAGATAGCATATCCTGATATTCATCAATAATCATTATCAGATTTTCATCAGAATAAATATCATGAAATTTCCTGTTTTGTTCGTCAAAACAAATACCCTCCCATAATTCATAACCCAGCATATATTCAATGGAAGTGCTGTCTTTCAAGACAATCTTTTTATCGCTTCCGGATTGGTCATAAAGACTAAGAAGACTTTCAAACGAACCGTCAAATTCCGAAATATCACCTATATAATTTTTATTAAATCCGATTGAAGGAGTTTTACTCTGTACTACATATTTGGTATTCATCGGTATGGAATAATATTTATTGTCTATAGAAGTAAGCTTCCAGTCATTCTCCGCAAAGCCCTCGTAGAGTTTTCTTCCTTCTTCCGTTGTAAGATATTCATTCAGGCAAAGAAACATCCCACTCTTTAAAAATTGGGCAACGTCCTGGGATGTTTTACCAAACCCACCCGATATAATATCCACCGGGCCGAACTCTTTTTCATATTCATCAATCCATTTACTGTATATGCGGGTAAAATCAGAATTATATATAGAACTGCCATATCCCGGATGTTCAAAAACAAGAATCTCAAGAGATGCGTTAATACCATTATTATGTATTATTTCATTGACCGCATCAAGCATTTCTCGGGACATAACAAAGCTCATCTCACTATACTTCTCTATGGCCCATGTAATGCGGGGACTTTTATCATCAGACGGAGTATAAAGAGTATAGTAACCACCATAAACTATTCCTTTTTCATCCTCATTTTCCTCAACGGCATCGATGCTTTCAGCTATACTGCTTTCAGCTTGTGGCTTCGGTTCTGCAGGACTATCCGTTTTTTTGCTGCATGAACACAAAAGCAAAAGGAATAATAAAAGAATAAATTGTTTTTTAAGCATGATCCCCCCGTGGCATAAATATGCTTCGTCGCTTTTTATTAGTAGTTATTAGTAGTTGCGTAAAAATATTAGTAGTTGTTCTCATCTTCGGGTCCGTTGAAATCCTCGAGATAGTTCATGAATTCTTCCCATGGCAGAGGCTTTGAGAAGTAATAGCCCTGGATCTTGTTGGCACCTGCGCCCACAACGAGTTCAAGCTGTTCCCTGGTTTCAACACCCTCCTGAACAACGTCAAGGCCTAGGCTTCGCATCATGCGTATGGTCTCAAGCAGCAGGGTTCTGGACTTGGTATTCTCCATTTCCCAGAGCAGTCCCTTGTCGGATTTGATGTTTTCAAAATCAGTATTGATGACATAGGTCAGGTTTGAATAGCCGGTTCCGAAATCATCGAGTGAGAAAGTAAATCCAAGGTCTCTCAGCCTTTCAATATTTCTCTTAAGTGCTTCGGACTCATGGAACGAAGCCGACTCCGTAATTTCAAGATTTATCTGGTTCGGAGATATTCCGTATTTTCTCATCGATGAATAGAAATGCGATGCGGTATCGTCACTCAGGAGCTGGTAGGTACTTAAGTTTACCTCGACATACTGAAGTCCGAAACGCTGCGGACGCTCACGGCGGAGGAACTGGCATACCTTGTCAAATACCATCTTACCGACTTCGTTGATCTGGCCGGTCTGCTCTGCTATTTCAACAAAGTTCTCAGGCGTGATGATTCCGAGCTCGGTATCGTTAAGTCTCACAAGTGCCTCGCACCACTCAATCTTTCCGGTTGCGGAGCTCCATATCGGCTGATAGTAAACTTCAAGGCGGTCTCTGTCAAGGGCCGTCTTTATCATTTCCTCAACCTCAGTCTTATGACGAAGGAAAGCAAGGTCTTCACCGCGCATAGTAACAACACCTGTGGTCTCTGCCATGTTCGGCATATCGGTAAGCTCGAGCACTGCCTCAACCCTTGCAAACTCATCCGGAATATGTACCTTTGTGATCAGGGTATTGAAAGAGAAATGCATACCATTGAATAGATAATCATCATTGAACTTGGTTTCAAGCTTCTTTACTATCGCTTCCACCTTCGGATTATCCTCAAATGAAAGAATCGCAAAGCTATGGGTACCTATCCTGTAGACCGTGTTTCTGCCGGAAACCGACTCTATCCACATGGCAATCGCATGCAGGAGGTTATCCATCGTAACGACCTTCAACATACGGTTATAGAAGCGCATGTTGGTAAATGTTATCGTGATTACATAGTAATTGTGATTGGTCGAGATCAGCCTGTCGTTATCGACAACAAAGGCTCTCTGGTTATACAGCCTTGTGGTCGCATCAATCAGTGAATCCTCGTTTTCGATGATTACCATCGTTCCGAAGAGTGTCAGGGCTTCAAAGAAAAGCTCAACCTTGAGGTCAGGTCTATAGTACTGGATCACCACACCCACGATGGTAAGGAAATAGAAAAGCCAGAGTGTATGGTACAACGGCATAGTGAGTATCTTTTTGAAAGAGAACAGATGGAAAAAAGTAAGGAGGGCATATATTACCGCAAGGGCATACAGCCACATTTCCATATCCATCCTCTGAAAACTTCCGGATTCGTCAAACTTGAAAACCCATTCATAGACGGGATTTGCACATATGATAGCCTCTGCGATCACTACCGGAAGGAAGAAAATGATGTAAAAACCGATTTTTCTGTTTACCGCACGGCCGTTTATCAGCATTATGTAGAATGCATAGAACGGAGGAAGAAGTATGTGCAGGAAGAAATAGATATGCTGCAGGCCGAACTGCACACCTACGACACTGAATTCCGCGTCCGTCACATAGTCAAGCGTGCTTGTGAAACCCTCGACCAGTGACGAGATCATTATGCTCGCAAGCATTATAGCAAAAAATACGCTGTGGGCCTTCTGCAGTTTCTTTATACAAAGGAAATAAGCAAGACAGCAGATTGTCAGTACAAAAGCACTGGCAAAAAACGCAAGATCCACTGACTTAAAAACATCCATGCTGATTCCCATCTGCTGTCATTCTCCTCTCAAAGTTTCTACGGGGAAATTAAGTATGATAAAGCTTCTTGTTCTGGTACTTGGGTTCACAGGTAAGGTTCACGCCAAGCTTTTTGAAAACTCCGACGTCTACCTGTGAAAGGATTACAGAGGAATGTACCTCAAGTCCCTTGAGAGCGTCAAGCTTTTCATAGGCCCTCTTGGCATCGGGGTTTGTGAGCGCTTCTATCGAAAGAGCGATCAGTATTTCATCAATATGAAGAAGCGGGTTACGGTTTCCGAGGTGCTTGAGCTTCAGATCCATTATCGGCTCGATTATCTGCGGTGATATCAGCTTTGATTCATCGTCAATACCAGCAAGCTTTTTAAGGGCGTTAAGTATCAGTGCAGATGAAGCGCCTAAAAGTGCGGAGGTTTTTCCTGTGATAAGGGTTCCGTCGGGAAGCTCCATTGCGGCTGCGGGACCGCCTGTTTCCTCTGCCCTTATGTTTGCTGCTTTTACAACCAGTCTGTCGGCGATCGTGATGCCGGCCTTTTCCATCAAAAGCTCTATCTTCGCTATCGCCAGATCCGCGGAGTCTCCCTTTCTCTTGTCGCAGAGGGCGCTGTAATATCTTCTGATGATCTCCTGGTTTGCTGCCTTCTTTGTCACATCGTCATCAACGATGCAGTAGCCTGCCATGTTTACGCCCATGTCGGTCGGCGACTGGTAGGGGCTCTTTCCGGAAATCTTTTCAAACATAGCCTTCAGCACAGGGAAGACTTCAACGTCCCTGTTATAGTTTACCACTGTCTTGCCATAGGCTTCGAGGTGGAAGGGATCGATCATGTTGACATCATTAAGGTCCGCGGTCGCTGCCTCATAGGCCAGGTTTACCGGATGATTCAGCGGAAGGTTCCAGATCGGGAAGGTTTCGAACTTCGCATAGCCTGCATTCTCGCCCCTCTTCTGCTCATGATAAAGCTGTGAAAGGCAGGTTGCCATCTTGCCGCTGCCGGGTCCGGGCGCAGTTACTACTACGAGCGGGCGTGTGGTTTCGATATAGTCATTCTTGCCATAACCCTCGTCCGAAACTATCATCGGAATGTTCGAAGGATAGCCGGGAATACGGTAATGGCGGTATACTTTAAGTCCCAGGGACTTTAATTTCTTTTCGTATGCGAGGGTTGCAGGCTGCTCCTGAAACTGAGTGAGCACAACGCTTCCCACATAGAGTCCGTTACCGGTGAAGGCATCGATAAGACGCAGAACGTCCATGTCATAGGTGATTCCGATATCACCCCTGACCTTGTTCTTCTCGATATCTCCCGCCTTGATCGCGATAACAATCTCGGTCTGGTCCTTTAACTGCTTCAGCATTGTGATCTTTGAGTCGGGTTTAAAGCCGGGCAGAACCCTTGATGCATGGTAATCATCAAAAAGCTTGCCGCCGAATTCAAGATACAGTTTGCCGCCGAACTGGGCAATTCTCTCTTTTATATGTCTGGACTGCATATCCAGATACTTGTCATTATCAAAGCCTAACATAAGCTACCTCACAGAAAATAATCGGGCATGATACCCATACCCGATTATTATATCATATTTTTTTTGAGAGTACACTATCAAATTTTAAAATGCAATGATTTTTGCTATATTTCCTCACTTTTTATGATATGGCACATATATACGACGGCCGCAGCGATCAAAAGAACCGATCCCGCGATAAAATACCAGCCCGTATATGAAGAAACGGAGCCGTATATTTCAAACACGCCTTTCATTATATTGCCGAGAGTAAAGCCTGCCACAGACCATGCATGAAGTCCGAGAACCATCCCGTCAGGTTTCGGGAGCCGGGCAAGCTTAACAAGAAGCAGCAGGCCGGCACCGATAACTAACGGATAAACGAAGGCCGAGAGCATGTAGCCCGACAGCACGCCGTGGCTGAAATATTCGTAAACCGACGCAAACACCAGGGTGAATATGGTCGCAAAAAGGTAGCTTAGTACCGGTTTTTTTAAAGAATTATCCGATGTAGACAATGTCGCTCACGCTCCTTTCCGAAATCTTCCGTCCGTTGGTCGTCGGATTATTGATCACCTCACCGTTATAGTACATGGTCGAAGAACCGCCTCCGTCCAGATTGTAGGCAACCGTGCATCCGAGCCCCTTCATGAACTTTGCAAGCTCCTCAAGCGAAAGCCCCTCGCTCTCGCCGGTTCTTCCGTCCGATACCACAAGCACATAATGAAGGTCGTCTATCCAGCCTATCGCTGTCCTGGGGTTGCTCGCCATGGCACGCCCGACCTCGTCATTTCCGTCAACGGTCACCTCGCCGTTGCTTACAAGACCGGGACCGAAACAAAACACATGCAGTGCTCCCTTTTCTATCAGCTCCTCCGCCGTGATATCGCCTTCTTTTATGATCTCGCAGCTTCCGTCCAGATAAATGACCAGGTCCTCCTGTTCGTCGCCGGCGCTCTTCGACCGGTAAAGGACTCCGTTCCTTATCACATAACCGTTGCGGGCGCTGTAATAATCTCCGTTTATCGCAAGCAGCGCATTGTTGTTCGCCGCGGTAACCGAGGTCTTCGCGGTTATATTCTTACCGTAGGTATCGTTGGCAAAGGCCGTTTTTATGCTGTCTACCTTTGACAGCCTGACATCTGCAACATATATCGTCGTATCGTTTTCCCTGTAGGTTGTGAATTCAATGCTCGTGGTACTGTCGGTATAGCCGTCTTCGGTATATTCCGCCGTAGATTCGTCAAGCGTTTCCTCGGCCTCTATCGCATATTCGCTCTTATCAACCTTTTCATAGCTTCTCGGTATCACAAAAGCATCCAGCAGTACATATGCCGTAAATCCCGTGAGTACGACCGCATTGATGATATTCATTATTCCTGTCTTCTTCATCACGGTCTCCTTTCCGATTTTCTCTCTTTATGGCACAAGTATACCACCGCAACCTAAAATCTAATTAAAGCCGCAATTTATTTTTGGATATAATGCCTACAGGCTGTCGATAAGTCCGGAAAGACCCTTTTCCTTGTATACTTCCTTATAATATTTAATTTCTTCTTTGATTATTTCGTCGATGACCTTCATGCCGAGCAGCTCGACCGGTGCCTTGTCGTCGGTCATCACATGTTTGCCGGCGCTGTATTTTTCAATGCCTTCCCTAACCTTTCCCATCATGCCTAGAAGGTCGTCATTGCTTTCGTCCCCGAGGTTTTTCTCAAAAGCCTCCATCAGATCGAAGTCAGCCGCAAAAAGCTCCCTGTTTGTCGACCCCTTAACGTCAACGGTATATACATTGTCAAAAACCGCAGAAATCGTATCGGAAAGATAGGTCGTGATGCTGTCCTTTCCGCCTCCGCGCATGTTCATGTTAACAACCATTACGCCCCTGGCTGAAAGATGGTCTTTTACTTCCTTAAAAAACTCCTTTGACGACATCTGAAAAGGGATGGTTATATCCTGATATGCATCCACCATTATCACATCGTATTTTTTATCGGTCGCATTCAAAAAGGCCCTGCCGTCATAGGTGGTCACCTTTACCGAGTCGGGCATGTTGAAATATTTTCTTGCGAGCTTTGTGATCTTTTCATCAATCTCCACTCCTTCAACCGTCACATTATCAAAATAACGTGACAGCTGGGTGGAATAGGTTCCGCTGCCCATGCCGAGCACCAGCACGCTAAGCTCGTCCTTTTCCCTTACTCCTGCCATATAAGGAGCCGCCATGGCATAATCATAGTACATACCTGTCGGACCGGGCTCCTTTACATAAACCGACTGAACACCGAAAAGCACGTTGGTCGAAAGAACGACCTCATCCTCGTTTTCATAGACCTGAAGATAATTATAGACAGATTCGCCCTCAAAGGTCAGGTTCTTTTCCCAGAAGGCAAAGCTTGTGCCGTGGCCGAAGATGCAGCAAATAAGAAAAAGCAGGGCCGAAACAGCGGTTCCGACAGTAGGCACGGCTTTCTTCCCGCTGAAGAAATATATCAGGCAGAGCATAAGAAGAATTCCCGAAAAGATAAGGAAGGTGACCGCGGTTCCGACCGCAGGTATTGAAATAAAGGTCGGGACAAAGGTACCTATAATGCTTCCTATCGTGTTCGAGGCATTCAGGTTTCCGACTGTCTTTCCGCTGTCGTCAAGCGAATCAACGGTATATTTTACAAGGGAAGGCGTGACAGTTCCGAGCAGAAACAAAGGAAAGACAAATACTATCATACAGGCTGCGAAGGCAGCAATGATCAAAAAGCCCGAATTTACGCTAAGGATAAGCAGCGCGGAAATTCCGACAATGATATATTTCCCGAGCACAGGTATGAATGCTATCCATACGGCCGCTATCATGACCCTGCGGTACAGCCTGTCCGGGTCGGGATTTTTGTCGGCAGCACGTCCGCCGTATATATTTCCGAGAGCCATTGCGATCATTATCGTTCCGATTATGATCGTCCATACGATCTGAGACGAGCTGAAAAAGGGCGCAAGCAGCCTGCTCGCTCCGAGTTCGACAGCCATAACCGACATACCCGCAAAAAACTCGGTCAGGTAAAGATAGAACTTGTTTTCAAGTATCTTCCTTTTTTTGATTTTTGTCTTGTCTTCGTTTTCCGGACTCATATTTTATACCGTTCTTCCTTTACAAAATTTGAACCCGAAAGCCTATGGATTCCGGGTTCAGTATTAAGGTGATCAAAAATTGCTTTATGTTTAGTTGGCATCAATGTCAATTACAGAAGTACAATGAGGGCACTTTGTAGCCTTGATGCTGATTTCAGACTGGCAGTAAGGGCAGGTCTTTGTTGTAGGCTCTGCGGGAGCTTCGGGCTTCTTGCGAAGATTCATGGCCTTGTTCATGGCTTTAAGCATAAGGAAAAGAACAAAGGCAAGGATCAGGAAGTTGATGACTGCCATTATGAATGCGCCTACACCAAGCTGAGCTTTCCAAACCTTAATTGTCCATCCTTCAAGACCGCCGGTAGAAAAACAACCGATGATAGGATTGATGATGTTATCGGTAAGTGCGCCAACGATTGAAGCAAAAGCGCCACCGATGATAACACCGATTGCCATGTCCATTACATTGCCCTTAAGAGCAAATGCTTTGAACTCTTCAATAAATTTTTTCATTTTTTGTGTTCCCCTTTCATTATATAGGTATAAATATGTCTGCTGTTTCACCGCTTCGGCAAAACCATACAAAACTGTATACAATTATACTCCATCACCGGAAATTTGTAAAGCAAAAACTTGTAATAAAAACACTTGAAATTCCCGTGCCACTCTGTTATTATAATATACTGTACAAAAAGAACAAGGCGGAGCAATCGTTTCCGGCTTCGTCGGTGTTGCTGCAGGCACTTCACCGATAGTCACCATGCCTGCCGGAGTATAAAAATGATATTTCTATACATACTGTTTCTTCTGCTGGGCTTTGTAGCACTGATAAAAGGCGCAGACATATTTGTCGACGGTGCTGCAGGAGTGGCTAAAAATTTCAAGGTTCCTTCAGTCATTATCGGTCTGACGATAGTTGCGATGGGAACAAGTGCTCCCGAGCTTGCGGTAAGCGTTTCGGCAGCGCTTAACGGTTCAAACGAAATCGCAGTCAGCAATGTAATCGGTTCGAACATTTTCAACCTTCTTGCAGTGCTCGGCGCATGTGCAATGATTTCAATGGTACCGGTTGACAAAAAGATAATGAAGAGGGACTTCCCTTTTTCGATACTGATAACAATCGTCCTTTTTGCATTTACCGGAATTGCTGCTTTTTCAGACGGAAAGATCGAAGCTGCTCTTAAAAAGCTTTTTGCAGGTAAGAGTACCAAGACTCTGATGAATGAAAAGGTCGGCGATGTTTCGAGAGTATGCGGTATCGTTCTTCTCGTTCTCTTCGTCTGCTATATTGCTTTTCTTATCAGGGAAGCAAAAAAGAACAGGCTCCAGGACGAATCGGAATATGCAGCCATCCCGATGTGGAAATGCACCATATTCATTCTTTTCGGTATTGCATTGATAGTAGGCGGCGGCGAGGCAGTCGTAATTTCTGCAAAGTGGATCGCAAAGCACTTCGGAATGTCCGAAACACTTATCGGTCTTACCATCGTTGCTCTCGGTACTTCACTTCCCGAGCTTGTTACCTCGGTAATCGCTTCCAAGAAGGGTGAGAACGGACTTGCTGTAGGAAATGTTGTCGGATCATGCATCTTCAACATTCTCCTTATCCTCGGTGTTTCCGCAACCATACATCCTATGGGCGTCAACCTTGCAAGTATTTTCGATCTGTCGATACTGTTGATTATCAGCATTATCACTTACATCTTTGCCACGACCAAAAACGGCATTTCCTTCGGCGAGGGCATCGCAATGCTTTTAATCTACATTGCAGACGTAGTATTTGCGGCAGTAAGGTAAGGAATATATCAATCAAAATCAAATACAGAAACAAAGACCCGGGAAAAACAACCCGGGTCTTTTGTTTAAGGTATACTTTATGAAAAAAATCTTTTATGCCTCGTCAACGATTTCGGAATCAGCTGCGTTCTTTCTTACAGACTCAATACTGTTTTCAACAGCCTTTACTGAACTGAAAGGCTCTCCGCATGCAAGAATGTTCTCACCGTTTCTTGCATTAAGCTTGAATCTCGGAGCTCCCGACTTATCTGTATAGATAACGAACTTGGGATTCTTCTTCTCCTCGTAGCCTTCTACTGTCTGATTTTCAACATCAGCGATGGCAGCGTTCTTCTTTACGCTTTCAATACTGTTAAGGCAAGCTGCCTTTGTTGTGAAGACCTCTGATGTACCGATGGTCTGGCCGTTTGAAGCCTTGAGATCGAACTTGATACCGGTGTTGGTCTTCTTAACTAAAAATTTTCCCATGGGTGTAAACCTCCTTGTTTTTTTATGGGTGAAACCCCAAATGCATTTGATATTAAAATAATAACAACTTTTTTGTGAAACGTCAACAAATATTTTGTATTCTATTGCAAATTTCTGTAAAATATGATATAAAATAAGTATATTTTTTAACAAGGAGGACTATCCTATGAGATATTCTATCGAAGGTGAACCGTTGCCCGTAGTAATCTGCGAGCTTGAAAGCGGCGAGACCATGATAACAGAGAAGGGCGCTATGTCCTGGATGACCCCTAATATGAAAATGGAAACCGTTGGTGGTGGCGTTGGCAAAATGTTCGGACGTGCATTCTCCGGTGAGTCCATGTTCCAGAACCGTTATACCGCAAACGGTAACGGTATGATCGCATTCGCATCAAGCTTCCCCGGCTCAATCCGTGCATTTGAGATCGGCCCCGGAAAAGAGATCGTTTGCCAGAAATCGGCCTTCCTTGCTTCAACCTCAGGCGTTGAACTTTCCGTATTCTTCAACAAAAAGGTCGGCTCAGGTCTGTTCGGTGGTGAAGGTTTCATCATGCAGAAACTTTCCGGACAGGGTATAGCATTTGTTGAAATCGATGGTTATGTAAAAGAGTACACCCTTGAAGCAGGACAGGAACTTCAGATCGATACAGGATACCTTGCAGCTATGGATGTTTCCGTAAAGATGGATATCGTAAGCGTTGCAGGATTAAAGAACAAGCTCTTCGGTGGTGAAGGCTTCTTCAATACCCGCGTGACCGGTCCCGGACGTGTATGGATCCAGACCATGCCCGCCTCACAGATGGCATCCGCTCTGCTTCCTTTCATTCCTAACAGGTAAAAAAGGCCCGGAGGATACTTATTTTGAACAAAAAAGCTTTTATCGGCCTGTCGGTTGTAATTGATCTGATAATCGTCCTGATCATAATTGCCGCAGCCGTAGAAACTCATAAGAATAAAAAAGAATCCTCTTCTACTGATACTGACAAGGTTGCAATGGAATCCGTTAATGATTCCTCAGGCGAAAGCTCTTCGGAAAAGCAGAAGGAAAGCTCCAAGGAGAGTTCTTCCGGAAAATCATCTGATTCACAGAAAGCATCGGATGATCCTACCAAGGCTCCGACCGAAGCACCGGTTTTACCTACTGAAGCACCTGCTCCTACCTCTGCCCCTGTGGCAACGGACGGAAACATGGTCGTTTCGGTACGTTATGACGGCATGGAAGCTTCTGCCAACGCAGTGACCGGAATAATGGACATTACGAACAACGGCACTCCCGTTCAGCTTAAGGATTTAAAGATCGACTTTTACCTTACAAAGAACGGGAAGGCCCTTGTTTTTGAGTGCTATCATGCAGCCCTCAACACTTCAAACGGCAGCTATCAGGGCCTTAATTCCGTGAGCGGCAGCTTTTCGGATGCAAGCGGCACCGATGCCGATACCCTGATGACCATCTCATTTGGCGATGCCCAGACCTTTGGTACGGGCGACAAGCTGACCGTCAACTTCTGTGCCCATTCTTCTGACTGGACCCAGATGACAACAACTGATGACTGGTCTGTAAAGGATCCCGGAAATATCGTCATCAGAACGGCCTCCGGAGTAATATGCGGAAAGGCACCACAATAAATATCAGGAAGAGAGAAAAATAGTTGAAAGATAACACACCTAAAAAAGGACTGGTACTTGAGGGCGGAGCGATGCGCGGTATGTTCACCTGCGGCGTCATCGATGTTTTCCTTGAGAACGGAATCACCTTCGACGGAATGGTCGGCGTTTCGGCCGGCGCAACCTTCGGATGTAATTTTGCTTCAAAGCAAGCCGGAAGAGCCCTCCGCTACAACAAAGTCTACAGCCATGACAAACGCTACGCAAGCCTTTCTTCGCTGGTAAAGACCGGCGATTACTACGGCGCCGAGTTCTGCTACGAAACACTTCCACAGAAGCTCGACGTTTTTGACTACAAAGCGTTCAACAATAACCCGATGGAATTCTGGGTTACCGCAACCGACCTTGATACAGGGCGTGCAGTTTACCATAAATTCAAGGATGCAGGTCCGACCGACATGAAATGGATGAGAGCCTCAGCTTCAATGCCTCTCTTCTCCAGCATCGTTGAAATCGGCAACCGCAAGCTTCTTGACGGAGGCATCGCAGATTCCATCCCGCTTCAGTTCATGGAACATAAAGGCTATGAAAAAATCGTTGTCGTTGTGACCCAGCCCACCACCTATGTAAAAAAGAAAAACTCGGCAATGGCTGTGATAAAGGCAGTTTACCGTAAATACCCGAAGCTCATACAGGCGATGGCGACAAGGCATATACGTTACAACAAAGAGACTGAATATATCAGAGCCAAGGCAGAAGTCGGAAATGTATTTCTGATCGCGCCCGAGGAGCCGCTTAACATCAGCCACACCGAGAAAGACCCGGCCGAGCTCGAAAGAGTTTACTTGCTGGGAAGGAATGTGGCAGCAAAGAGACTCGAAGCCATGAGAAAATATTTAAACGAATAAATTCCAAATGAAAAAGCTCACCGCATTGGTGAGCTTTTCCTGTTTATGTGATCAGAGATAATGGGAGGTTTTACTCTGTCTTGAAAACGAATACCGTGTTGCAGCTGACGCCGTCTTCTGCTCCGGCGAATGATCCGAACTCTTTCGAATACTCTTTCAGCTCATCGAAACGTTCCGAATAAACCGCAAGGTTTTCCTTTACGAAGTTGGTGAGCTTCTCGATTCCCTCGTCATTAAGCTTCAGAACACCATCACGAAGTGCTACCGAACCATCCAGAAGCTTTCCAATTCCTTCGATAAGGTCCTTTGAACCGTTCTTCATGTCTCCAATTCCCTTATCAAGTGCATCCGCACCTTCCTTAAGTGCCTTTGAACCGGTACTTAAATCTCCTGTTCCATCCGAAAGCTGCTTAGCGCCATCCTTAAGCTGGTCAGCACCGTTTCTTAAGCTTCCTGCACCGCTTGTCAGGTCATCAACACCTTTCTTGAGATCCGGAAGGCTGCCAGAAAGCTTGCTTGTGCCGTCCGAAAGCTGTTTTGCACCGTCCGAAATGTTCTGAGCACCGTTTGTATAATCCGAAATACCATTCTTCAGATCAAGTGCACCCTTTTCAAGTGCAGGTGAAGAAGCTGCAATCTGCCGGATCTGTCCTATCAGTGTGTTCACACCTGCATATATCTGCGCATAGCTTTCATCAAGCTGTGCCGAGCCTGCACTGAGTTTTGCAAGGTTATCATACATGCTGACATAACCGTTTACAAGCTGGGCTGCCGCTGCGATATAACCCGAGCTTACAGCATCCGTCTCAGCAATTGCCTGGGCATAATTCGTAAGATAGGTTGCAAGTCCCTGAAGCTGCTCTTTTGAATAACCCATCTTTGTATAATCATAGCCTGCTGCCATCTGGCTGATACCGGTATTGAAATCATCAAGTCCTTTTTTGAAATCACCGTTGCCTTTGGCAAGTGCAGTAAGCTTCTTCTTTGCATCCTCACTGTTAAGTGAAGTATTCAGAGTACGAAGTCCGGTATAAAGTGCAGTTGCACCATCATTAAGCTTCTTGTTGTTGCTTGTTAAAAGCTTTGCACCATCTGAAAGATCCTTCGCACCCTTTACCAGTGCACTTGTTCCGCTTGAAAGTGCCGGGAGCTTCTCCTGCATGGTCTTAAGACCCCATTCCAGAGTAGCTGCACCTTTGTCAAGATCCGTCATGCCCTTAAGCAACGCCTTTGCACCGTCATCAAGCTTTGCAGCGCCGTCGCTTAAATCTCCTGCGCCCTTTGAAAGCGCATCAGCACCGTCCTTAAGCTTGTCAACGCCGTCGCTCAAGGTCTTGCTTCCGTCATTAAGCGAGCTCATTCCGTCTGCCAAAGCCTTCGAACCGTCAACAAGCTGGTTTACACCGTTCTTAAGCTCCATGAATTTAAGGCCAAGCTGTGAACCTTCTATATTCGTAAGCTCAAGCTCATCAAGAGCCGCATTTGTTGCAATGGTTAGAGTTACGGGCTTGGAGAAATTATTGATTTCGCATTCAACGCTTACACTCTCGGGAAGTCCGATGTCAAGCTTTTCTCCCGCTATTTCAAGATTGTTAAGACCGAGGCTTTCGGAAAGTCCGGGGAAGCCCATACCGAAGATTATCGTTCTGTCTCCGTCATTTACGGCACTTCCTCCGCTGACCTTTACATCGGTCGCCTTATCATTTGAAAGTATCATGCCGGAAACCATGAGGAAAGGCTGGTAAACCTTGTACTCTCCCGTAACGCCTTCCACGGTTTTTTCCGTGTTGTTCTTGTAAATGAACTCGATTTTCAGATGTCCGCTTGCACCGTTAAGTTCGTCTGCTGCCACAAGCTTATCATTAAGATAATATCTGACATCCACATCTACCGGAAGTGCCTTTTCGGAGCTGCCCCTGTAATATATGTCGGAGCCGTTTCCGTTCCATGTGATTTTGCCGTCAGCACCTTCGGTGTAGCTTGCGTCACCCTTTACAACCTCAATATCCTTAAGATTTGTAACATCATTTATCTGTGCTTTTCCGTCGGGGTTCTTCAGCCACTCGCTTACAAGTACCTGCTTCTTGTTTCCGTCGGCATCCTTTATTACATAAACTGTTTCCGACTTTCCTGCAGATGCGGAATGTATCATCGAGGCGATGTCTTTTTCAAGTTCATCTGCCTCCGTGCTTACTGCTGCCTCAGCAGTCACCTCTGATTTTATATTTTTAGAAACATCCTTCATTCCGCAACCGGAAAACGATGCTGCGGCAAGGGCTACGGATAACAATACCGCAAGACCTTTTTTCTTAAGTTCAGACTGTCTTCTCATTTTTATATACTTCCTTTCTTCATCTTACAATCCTTCATACCCAGTGTTGTCCTTATGATAATTCCGTCACAGAGCACCAGAAGTGCCGGCAGAAGCGTAAGAACGATCAGCATACTGATTATTGCGCCACGGGCTAAAAGCATGCATATGGAACCGATCAGGTCGACATCCGAGTAAACCGCTACGCCTATGGTTGCGGCGAAGAAACCGAGTGCCGATGAAATGATCGAATTAATGGAGGTTATAACAGCGATCTTTACTGCTTCCTTCTTGTCTTTTCCGGCTATCCTCTCGGTCTTGTACCTGTTGGTCATCAGTATTGCATAGTCAACAGTTGCGCCGAGCTGTATCGTTCCGACACATATCGAAGCGATGAACGGAAGCGTGGTTCCGAGGAAAAATGCCATGCTCATGTTGATGTAGATTGCAAGCTCGATGACAAACACCAGGATGAACGGCAGCGATACCGACTTCAGTACGAACAGTATCAGAAGGAATATGGCACCGATCGAAATCGCCGAAACAACCTTGAAATCCCGGTCTGTAATCTCGATGAGGTCCTTGGTTGCGGGGCCCTCGCCTACGAGCATTGCATTCTCGTCATATTTCTTTATTATATCATTTATCGTCTTGCACTGGTCGTTAAGCTCGTCGGTCGCTATTTCATATTCCGAAGAAACAACCAGCATCTTATGGTTTTCACTTTCAAGTTTGGATCTTAAGCTGTCCGGAATCATTTCCTCCGGTATCAGCGCGCCCTTTATCGAATCAAGGCCTGCCGCGATCGACACACCGGGCAGCGCGTTTATCTCATCTATCATCTTCTTGGTCTGCACCTGAGAGAGCTTCGAATCGCACAGTATCATCGAAACCGAGCTCATCTCATAGCCTTCCTCAAGCTCCTTGTTGCCCTGAACTGAAGGGAGGTAACTCGGAAGCGCCTTATCAAGTTTGTAGTAAACATCGATATTCTTGTAACCGATAAGTGAAGGCACCCAGAGCAAAAGCATGATTATCGAAATCGGAATGTACCACTTTGTAACTATCTTTGAAAGTCCCTTTGCAGGAATATGGAAGGTTTTATGGGTGGTTTTCCATATCGCCTTGTCGAATATCAGTATCATCGCGGGAAGGATGGTAACGCAGCCAATAACGCCAAACGCAACACCCTTCATCATTACGATACCCATATCCTTGCCGAGCGTAAATGCCATGAAGCACATGGCGAAGAATCCGGCGATGGTTGTAAGTGAAGATCCCGAAACCGAGGTGATGGTTGCGGTTATTGCGGCTGCCATTGCATCAGTCTTCTTTTCATAGTTACCGCACTGCTCCTTGTAGCTGTGGTAAAGGAAGATTGAATAGTCCATCGTTACACCAAGCTGGAGCACTGCAACCAGCGCCATTGTAATGAAGGAAATCTCTCCTGCAATGAAGTTGGTTCCCAAGTTGTAGATTATCGTCATGCCGATGCTTAAAAGGAAAAGAATCGGAACGAGGAAGGAATCCATCGTTATCATAAGTACGATAAGCGCAAGCACTATTGCTATCAGCGTGTAGCTTACGATCTGGTCCTGAACCATGTTCTTTGTATCGGTAACGATTGCTGCCATACCGGACAAAAAGCACTGCTTGTCTCCGACCTTTCTTATCTCTTCGATGGCTTTCATTGTCTCATCGGCGGAGCTTGTTGTGTCGAAGAAGATCATCATCATGCTTCCCTTGTCGGAGAAGAAAATCTTCTTTGCTTTTTCCGGAAGTGCCTCAACCGGTATCTTGCCATCCACCAAACTGTCGTAGCAGATTACTTCTGAAACATGGTCGATAGCTTTTATCTTGTCGGCCAGCTTCATGCGGTCGGATGTGTTCATGCCGTTCACTATGAACATGCCGTAGGCACCCTTTCCGAATTCATCGATCAGCACGTCCTGGCCCTTCATCGTTTCGATATCGTGCGGCAGGTAATACAGGATATCATAATTAATCCTTGTATTGATGAATCCTATCGCCGAAGGGATAAGGAGCAGAATGCTTATCGCAAGAATTACATATCGGAATTTAACTATCTTTTCTGATATTTTCTGCATTTAAATCAGCGTCCTCTCTTTGACCTTTGGTCATCTTTTGTGCACAGTATATCACTCTTTCGACTGAAAGTCAACTATTTTTTATTTTTTCTTGACTTTTGGTCGTTTTTGATGTATCTTATAGGAAAAGCAGGAGAAAATTGACCAATATGACCAAAAGAACACAATTCCGGTCAATTATTTCAATTTTACCTTGCGCGAACGCTTTATTTACCTTATAATAATAAGGAAGTTTGAAATGGTATATATTCAGTTTTTGAATTCGAAAAGAGAGAAACCTACGGAGGATAATAAAAATGGGCAAGAAGGTTGAAGAAAACAAGAGACAGAAAAGGACTTCTCTTCTGATGCAGTCCTATAATCTATTTATGTCAAAAGGCATCCCGAACGTTTCGATAGCCGAGATTGCGGAAAAAGCCGGCGTCGGAAAAGGTACCTTCTATTCCTATTTCAGAGACAAGGAGGATCTGATCGACCAGCTGATTGCAAGAAAGGCTGAGGGACTTCTGGTACATGCACTCGAGGATCTTAAGAGCCACGAGGCCATGGGCATGCCCTTGTCAGTTGAAGACAAACTGATCATCATCACTGACGATCTTATCACCGAGCTGAACAAAGACCCCAAGCTTGTAAAATTTTTGAACCGCAACCTCCATCTCGGTTTTTATAAGAAGGCTTTCGAGCGCACCGACTTCATCGGCAATTTCGATATTGCTGCAATGTATAAGGAACTTATCAGTTCCGAAAACTATGAATGGCGCAATCCCGAGCTCATGCTCTACACCATCGTGGAATTCGTCAGCTCCACGGTTCACTCCATCATCATAGAAAAAGAGCCTGTAGATCTCGAGACCTACAAGCCCTATCTTTTCTCATGTATCAGAAGTATTATTCAGGTGTTTAAGGCGTGAAAATCACCCCTTTATCTTCACCTCCACCGCAACCGGCTTTTTAACCATTTTTCAGGTACAACAAGGATTGTATCCTGACTTTATACTGTTCTGAACAAATACATCAATATTATCTGTCATGGGTTTGCCTTCCTTTACATTAAATCACCACTCCAACTCTGCTTTATTGACATCGCTTCTTAATATCAGAAGCGCATCCGCTGAATCAACCTTACCATCCTTACTCACATCCGCAGCCAGAAGCTGGATGTTGTTCAAAGTTGCTTTATTGACATCATAACGTAATATCAGAAGAGCATCCGCAGAATCAACCTTTCCGTCAAGGTTTACATCGCCTGCTAGGCAGATGGCCAGTTTCATGTCGGACTTGATATCAAAAGTATAATCATACCAATCATTAGTTACATCTGCCTGCTGTACCTTACGTGTATATGTCTTTCCTTTGTCGGTCGAAACAAGAAGCATACAAGGCTTATCATTTTTCAGAGACAGGTAGATGCTTCCCATGTATCTGTTGCCATCCTGAATTCCCCTCTGGCTCACTTCCAGATCACCGGGATACTTCGTAATATTTACAAGAAAATCTTCTTTGTATACAGTGATGGTAACAGATTTCTTTATATCCGGAAACGATTTTGACGAAGCAGTAATGGTTACCGTACCTGCTTTTTTGCCTGTAACAATAATCTTCTGCTGTGGAGTACTCGACGAATCAACAACCGTGGTGACACTAGCAATAGTAGAATCGCTTGACTTCCATGTTATCAGTCTGTCATCCCCGAGCTGTTCCGGTAGGATCTTGCCCTTAATATTTATCTGCTCTCCCACCAGAATATTGGTTTTGTCAGTCATCAGCTGGATAGATGAAGGTGCTTCGTTTGTTGTTGCCTTGGTTCCTTCACTGATTTCACTTGTAACATAATCATCAGTCAGGCCGACAGCCCTCTTGTAGAAGGTGTATTCCGTACCCGGTGTAAGATTTTCAAACACATTTGATTTCTGCCAGTTTTTCTTATCCTTCGAAAACTCATAATAAAGCCTGAGATTGTCAAACGTCGTAATATAATCATCAAGGGTTATGGTAGAGCTCGTAGCCTGCTTAACAGCCGGTGCATCGGGTGTGTTCAGCTTCTTTCTGATTATAAGTTCAAAGCTCGCAGTCTTTTCACTTCCGTCAAGCGTCGTCGCCGTTATCGTAGTTTTTCCCGGGCTCCATACCTTTACATTTACATCCGAAATAATAAATGCCGGTCCTGATTCACTGTAAGACAATTTGTACTTTTTCCATGTAGTATTTGAAGGTGAAAAAATCAGCTCAGGTTTAAATACCGGTTTTTCGGAAGCATCATCCGGAATAACATATGAAACAGTACTTTCTTTAAAAGAAATGCTGCTTGCAAGAACCGGATCAACAACTTTTACCCTTATCGTTTCCGTAACTGTCGAATTTGATTTGGCATAAAACTTAACCGTTGTAGTACCGTTTTTCAGACCTGTTATTTTGAAACCATTGCTGCCTGTATAATACACCTCTGCAATGTTCCCGTCAGTCACTTTACAGTTACCGCGGTCATCCGCTTCTTCCGGTAAAGTCGTCAGTTTAATATAATCACTCTGTCCCCTGCCTATAACGTAATATCCCTTTGAATCCTTACTGAAAGCTTCCGGAACATTTACCGTGATGCCCTGCGCCCTCGGAACTACTTTGACCGTCGTTGTTGATGTTTTATCGCCAACCTTTGCGGTAACGGTCGTTTCTCCCTGTTTGATTCCTATTATTCTTGCCCTGGTAGGACTTACTTTTTCTACTCTTGCTATCTTGGAATTTCCTACAGTATATGTCACATACTGATTGTTTGCATCATAGGGATTGATCGTCACATTAATTTCTTTACAGTAATCCTCAGCCTCAAAGGTACCATTGATTACCTCGTCTCCCTTTTCATAAACACTCGTAGTCTCAGGATTAATTTTCACAGATTCAACAGCTACACTGGTACCTGGGAAGAAAGCAACATCATATTCAAACCAAAATTTTTGAAAACAATTCCAAAAAAATCAAAAAAGGATGGAGACTGAAAAATCAATCTCCATCCTTTTCATCATACACTTTGGTTATCCTTCATCAGAAAATCGGATTAGTAATAACCTTTTTCTTATTATTGTTTAACTTTGCAGGTTCGACCTTCTTATCTTCCTTTTCTTCTTCTTTATTTTTCGGCATATTTTTCAGCTGTTCTGCCTTAAGCTCATCAGCCTTCTTCTTTTCAAGCTTTTTGTCGTAGGTATTTATGGGCACATCCAGCTGCTCTGCCTGTTTTCTGATCTCATCCCTGAGCTTTATGGCACTTGCGGACGGAACGTTTTTGTCCGTCATCATATCATATAGGAGCGTCGAAGCCAGGTTTCCGAAACTGTCAAGAACCATCTTGTAACGCATCTCATCACTGCTCTTGGGTTCACGGTGTTTACCCTGATTATTATCCGTCCTGAAGGTATAGGCATGTGTTTTGATGCCGTTCGCCTTATTACGCTTCATGGCAGCGGAATCCTTCACGTTTTTAAATTCATTGTTAAGATAATCAATCATTTTGTTGAGAAGCTTTATCTTTTCACTTCTCATCTCGCGGCCTTTTATTTTATTTTTAAGCATCTTTTCGTTCAGGCTTTCAGCATCATGAAGAATATCATTATATTCACTGTTCTTCTGATTTTTCTTGTTACCGTAACGAAGCTCGTGAACCACTCCTCCTATTCCTCTGTTCGGCTTTTCTTCATAGGTAAGCCTGAAATTCTTTTCGGCAAGCCTCACGGATGCGGATAAGGAGTTCTGGGCCTTAGTCATTGCCAGTCTTCGTTTGCGGGAATTTTCATTTTCTTTCGATGAATCATCTCTCTCATCAAGCTTACGGTTGATGTAATGATCCATGTCGAGCAGCAGATCTTTCTTCCTGTTGATCAGATATTTTTCCATATTATACAGTTTCTGTGAGAACACGCCCTCATTTTTGCTTTCAATACTGCCAAGACTGATATTTTCACCAAAGCCTACAAGCTCCAGATCCGAGCCATTATTCTGTTTTGCCTTAAGCCTTTCCGCATTAAGCTTGTTTTCGAGCTTATTGATTTCCTTCAGCTCATTAACTATATCCGTGTACTGTTTAGTACCAAACCATACGCCCTCTTCTGCCTTAGTAAGGGCTGCTGCCTCTGAGGCAAGACTCGGTGCATCCTTGTCTCCGAGAGCATTTATCTCCTCAAAGCTTTCGTTAAGCTCCTGGGCGTTCTCGTTTTCTAAGATAACATCTTCAGTCTTTATCTTTTCATTTTTGATTTCTTCATTTTTATTAAGGACATTGCTGATCTTCACGCCCATTTCAGGCGCTATATTTTTTCTTTCCTTTCTGGTGTAGTCGGAATGTCTTACAATGTTTTTGGTCTCAACGGTAATATTCTGCGTTATCTTTCTGAAGTCATCGGATAATTTAATATCACCAGCCATTGCTTTTGCAAGACCGCCGGTCCTGATTAACTCTGACATTTCCCTTGAAGCAACACTCGGATTTCTTACGATTTTTGTAGTTTTACTCTTATCTTTATCTTCAAAGTCTTCAGCGTTCACATAGAGATCGTTTTTTCTTCTTCTCTCTAATTCGGCCTGTTTTCTTTCCTGAACAGCCTCCTTGGACCTTGACTTTTCTCCTTCTTTATTAAGCTCCTCAAGTGCTTTTTTGCTTTCTTCAAGCTTCTTTACATTGTCTTCCAGAACGGGAGTCAAGTTATTAATATTTCCCTGAGCCCTGTCTCTTTCCATTGCTATCGGGCCATGCTTCTGAGCATCCCAGACCCTGATATTCTCGAGCTGTTTCTCGCATTTTTCGACAGTAGCTTTCCATCCGGCAATATCTTTGTTAAGGGCTTCATTTAACTCTTTAAGCTCTTTATCTTTCTTCTCGGCATCTGCGAGCCTGTCCTTATAATCACTGACGGGCTTTTCAAACTGCTCCTGCTTTTCCTTATTATAGACATATTCAATTTTACCGTTAATTTCGGCCCTTGTTCTGATATCAAAGGTGTCAAGATAAATATCGTCGCGACAGTCAAGGGTAAAAGCATAGGCAACGTCCCTGCATTTATCAAGCTCGTCGGCGATTTCCTCTATCTTTTTCTTTTCTTCCTCACTCAGATTTTCCCTGTCATAGTCATAGTATGCCTGATCATAGGTCTCGTTTATATGGTCGAGAAGGATTTCGTTTAACTTGTCTTTTAAAGCATTCTTTTTTCCGGCAACTAAACTATCTTCCGTTTTAAAATAATCCTTCATCACCCCGTCGTAAAGCATTTTACCGAATTTATCATTCTTGACAAATTCCTGGGCATTTTTTGAAAAATCATCCGAATAAAGATCATCAAAAATCTCATCCTGCCACTGTTTTGCCTCTTCGGGATGTTCATTTACATATTTATCGGCTGTTGCTAAAGAAAGCTGACGCTCAAGCTCTCCGATATACAGGAACTCGGCAATGGCCTTGTAAACATCCTCCCTGCGTTCTTCCTTCTGTGCTTTATCGATTACCTGATACTTTTCTTCGAAATCCTTTGCCTTATTATTGATTCCCGCTACCAGGCATGCCTTATTATATATCTCTGCGTTTTTCTCTCTCAGGGCATCAGAAAGACTGTTCGGCGCATAGTTTTCCCTGTCATATTTGCACTTTTCAACTATGGCATTGTAATTTTTTGCCACAACGGCATATTTTTCATCGGGATTTTTTTCGTTTTTCTTCAGATACTCCGACATTTTGTGCCTGAGAGTATAATTATCTTTCTGGATATCTGATTTATCCAGATATGATTTTTCCGGTTTGTTCAGAAAAGCCTCGTATGCGGCCAACGCTTTGTTAGCCGCATCCTTCAGCTCATTAAAATCGACATCGTTATTATCTTCAATACTGTTAAATCCAGCTGCTATATCCTGTATATATCTTCTTCCGGGCATTTTTCACTCCTCCTTATGAAGTATAATGTTTACACAGAGTATAACACACCAAATGCACCAAAAGTGCACCAAGAATTTAAAAATTTTTATTAAAAAACGACAAAAATAGGAGGCTGACATATAATCAGCCTCCCATCCGGGTCAACCCTCAGATCCGAGGGTCAGATTGTATCATCTTTGTTCCATTTTAATTTTGCTTTGTTGACATCGAAACGCAGTATCTGTAGTGCATCCGCAGAATCGATCTTTCCGTCATAGCTTACA
>JAFRWN010000015.1 GCA_017437965.1 Lachnospiraceae bacterium | reverse complement strand
GTGAGGCCTGCCAGCAGATTATAGAACTGAAAGATATAGCCGATATTCTTACGTCTGAATTCGCCCAGAGTTTTCCTTCCCATGCCCCTGATCGACGTTCCGTCCACCCGGATATCCCCTTCATCGATCACCTCCAGGGCCCCGATGCAGTTAAGCAGCGTCGATTTCCCGCTTCCGGAGGACAGGATCGCGATATCTCGCTGATTCTGAATGATGGAAAACTGTACCAGGTAAATGATCATTATTTTATCACACTTTCCGGATCATGAACATAGAAAAAACTTCTCCGGATTTAAGAAAAAAAGCCTGATGAACGGTTCTGTTTTAATCCTCGTACCGTCCATCAGGTTTTTCCGGGTTGATTCACTTTCAGCAGCTTAAGATCTCCTGTACCTGTTCACGTTTTTCATATAATACGCATCCTCCCGAACTTTTTTCATCTCCGGGGAAAGTTCATAGTGTGATCCTTTTTTAACAAACGCCCCTCGCCGACAATGCCCTCATGTTATCAACTCAGTTTTTATACTGTTTTGCAAACTGAACTGCAGCTCTTATATCCTCTTCATTGGGTCTTCCTTTACGTAATCCCTTGAATTCACCCTTACAATGAAACTTCTTTTCGTCCATCGGAATACCCACCTTGTCGGCTTCCGCCTTGACCTTTTTGTATGTGGAGTTCAGCATTGCAGCAGAACCGAAGTTGACAATCTTTCCTACCTTTGCCTTGTCAAGGGAAGCAACGAACGCTCTTACCTCCGGATCGATATTAAACGCATAATATGAATTTCCCAGAAAAAGAAAGTCTACAGCTTCGCTTACCGGCTCACTGATCGAGAGAGCCTCTACTCCAAGTTCTTTTGCGATCGCTTCTGCAAGTTTTTTTGTATTACCTGTTTTCGTATAATACCGTACTGCATATGTCATGATCTGTTCTCCTCTCCTATTCTTTGTCAAGAAACTTACCGCTATTTTTCCATACTATTTAATAGCATTATGCTCTTTCACATTTTTTCCTATTATATCGTGTACAATCTTTTTGTCAATATAAATCAATAGAATTGTCTTCATTTAAAGCTCCGGACCTGCCTTTTTTGCAGGTCCGGAGCCTTCAGCCTACCGGTTCTTCCTTAGTATTCATCAAGGAAATTATATCTGACGCCCTTTTTCTTATATTCTATAACGGTATCAACATTGACGTTCTCGACGCTTCTGAAGATATTGGATTCTATAAAAGGATTCGTCTTCTTCAGTTCTGCGATCAATTTCTTTGTTTCAAGACGTTTGCTTGGTGTTGTACCGTCCTCATGACAGGTGGAACAGGTGTCGGTAAAATGACAGGCACACTGAAGAAAATGCAGGTCATTATAGTCTCTCCACGCACATATGTCGGCTTCCCTGACCAGATACATCGGTCTGATGAGTTCCATACCCTCGAAGTTTGTACTGTGAAGCTTCGGCATCATGGTCTGGATCTGCGCTCCGTGTATCATGCCCATGAGTATCGTCTCGATCACATCATCATAGTGGTGTCCCAGCGCTATCTTGTTACAGCCCAGCTCCTTCGCCTTACTGTACAGATATCCGCGTCTCATTCTGGCGCATAGATAACAGGGGCTTTTTTCTATTGTATCCACCGTATCAAAGATCGTGCTCTCGAATATGGTGATCGGTATTCCCAGTGTCCCGGCATTGCTTTCGATCAGCGCTCTGTTTTCACTGTGATATCCGGGATCCATCACCAGAAATGTCAGTTCAAACTCCTTCTGTCTGTGACGCTTGATCTCCTGGAACAGCTTTGCCATCAGCATGGAATCCTTACCGCCGGATATACATACGGCTATATGATCACCGTCTTCAATAAGTTTATATGTCTTGCATGCCTTGGCAAACGGCGAAAAAAGCTGCTTATGAAACTTTTTCTGTATACTCTCTTCTGCGCGTTTCCTTTTTTCTTCGTATGTTATTTCTTTCATTCTTTTAAACATCCTTCAAATGCGTCAAAAATGCATCCAGATTTTACTTCATATAGCCATTCCTGTCAAATGCATAGGTCCTTCCGTCAATGGTGTAGGATTTATTCTTTGCATACCATCCTCCACTGACTCCGTACCACCACCTGCTGCCGGATTTATGCCAGCTGTAATGCACCGGATCACTCCATCCAGTCCATACAATGGCTTAACCTTTCATTCTTTCTGCAACAGTAACTCTATTATATCATCTTTATCTATCAAAAAAACACTTCCTTAAATAATTGCAAGGGAAGAATATCGTAAAAATGCATCATAAAATCAAACATAAAGACCACGTAATCCACGGAATCGAGTAGGAGGGGGTGATTAACCCCCGTCCTCTCACACCACCGTGCGTACCGTTCGGTACACGGCGGTTTCAATAGTTGACGTGCACTGACTGGTACGCAAGGGCTAAATCATAGAAGCCTGCGCGTATCAGTCTTT
>JAFRWN010000156.1 GCA_017437965.1 Lachnospiraceae bacterium | reverse complement strand
CTGCGAGGGAACGCACTATATCCGTGCTGATTCGCTTGAAACCGTAGTGATGATGGAATTGAAGCGTCTGACCGACTTTTTGAGAGACGACGAAGATTCCTTTGCCGATCTGCTGGAATCCAAGACGAACAGCGACATTGCCGCACAGCAGAAATCCACGCAGGAAGCGCTTCAAAAAGCCATCGTCCGCAGTAAAGATGTGGACCGACTCTATGAAGGACTGTATGAAAATATGGTAAACGGCAAGGTCACGGAACAATGGTATATGCACATGTCACAGAAGTACGAGATTGAGCGCGGCGAATTGCAGGACAAAATAAAGCAATTTCGGATGCGGCTTCTGAATTTAGAGGACATCAGGCACGAGAAAGACCATTTTGTATCCGCCATAAGAACCTTTATGAAAATGCAGACGCTTACGCCCGTTCTTCTGCGAGAGCTGATCGAAAAGATCGAGGTGCACAACATCGAAGGCACCGGCAAAAACAGAACCCAGCGAATCAAGATCCATTATCGTTTTATCGGAGCTTTGGAGATTCCTGCAACACCGTTGCAGAAGTTCCACAAGCTTGATACCCGTCGTGGCGTCGCGGTCGAATATATTCCGAGTACCGTGACCGCCTGACAAAAAACGAGCAGACTCACAGAGCCTGCTCACCTACATACGAAAATCAGATAAGTTGAATATATAAAAAAGCCGGGTGTTCATAACTCACTTGCGTTATGAACACCCAGCATGGCTCTGCAGAATGCCTGCAGAGCTTTTTTAATGCAAAAAATTTCTTGATATTGGAAGCCGTTTGAGTTATTATATAGAGTAGTGCGTCAGCCGGTTTTCAAGACGTAATTATTATACTGAGGATAATAAGAAAATGAAGAAAAACATTAAATATATAATATTGCTGTTTGTATTTGTGTTAATACTTGCAGCCTGTGGCAAAAAGGGTTCATCCGATAAAGTAAGCGAGAGTTCGCCTGCTTCCGATAAGAAGAGCAGTTCGGACAGTAATGGCTCAGATTCCGCATCAGATACCGAGAATGCGAAGCCCACGGTTGTTCCGATAGAAGAAAAAGAGCTTCCCGATGAAGAATCGTCGACAGAAGATACGGAGAACTCTGACATAGATATTGATGATCCGAGAATTGATGAAATACTCTCTAAGCTCAGCAAGGAAGAGAAGATTTACCAGTTGTTTATTGTTACTCCCGAGCAGCTTGCAGGCGTCAATATCGTTACCCGTGCAGGAGGAATGACAAAGACTTCGTTCAACAATAAGCCTGTCGGCGGTCTGATCTATTTTGCGAAGAACTTCGAGAACGCTGCCCAGATCAAAGAGATGACGAAGAATATGCAGGCCTACAGCGAAGCAAGGATTGGCCTTCCGATTTTCCTCGGAATTGACGAAGAAGGCGGTACTGTTTCGAGAGTTGTAGAGAGCGGAAGAGTGGCAGTGACCAATGTCGGAAACATGTCCGATATCGGTGCGACAGGAGATGCAAACAAGGCCTATGAAGCTGGAAACATCATCGGAAAATACTTAAATGAGCTTGGTTTCAACCTTGACTTTGCACCGGTTGCGGATGTTCTTACAAATGCCGAGAATCAGTCTCTTAAGCTTCGAAGCTTTGGAAGTGATGCAAACCTGGTTTCCGATATGTGTGTAAGCTTTGCAAAAGCTCTTAATGAAAATAAGATTATTGCCTGCTATAAGCATTTTCCGGGACTCGGTGCTGCAAAAGAGGATACTCATCAGGAAATGGCAGTGATCGATAAAAAGCTTGATGAACTTAAGGCTACAGAACTCAAGCCTTTTGAGGCTGCGGTAAATAACGGCGCACAGTTTATCATGGTGGGCCATGTAACACTTCCGAATGTTACCAAAGAGGATGTTCCGGCAAGCCTTTCTTCAGAGGTTATCGATATTTTGAGAAAAGATTATTCCTATGACGGAATAGTGCTTACCGACAGCTTGAGCATGAAGGCGGTGACTGATAAGTACGGTGCCGATACTTCAGCTATGATGGCATTTAAGGCAGGAGCCGACATGATACTTTTGCCTGCTGATTTCCAGAAAGCATATACCGGACTTCTTAATGCGGTAAATAATGGTGAGATCAGCGAGGAAAGACTTAACCAGTCCGTCAAGAGAATACTAAAAATAAAACTTGCAATGAAAGATGAAGAATAATAAAAAGCGAGGGCATCAGTCCTCGCTTTCTTTTTCCCATTCTTCCATGGCAGTCATCAGTTTTTCATTTAATTCTTCCTGCTCTTTGGATAGATTATTAAGCTCGTAAGCATTGCTTGAAATTTCAGGATCCTGCATCGATTCATCTATGGCAGCGAGCCTGTTTTCAAGCTCTTCGATTTCTTTTTCGATTTTTTCAATTCTGGCAGCTTTTTTTCTTCGTGCTGCCTCGGCTTCCTTCTGCTGCTTCCAGTTCAGCTTGGCTTCGGTAGGAGCTCTTACCGCACTTTCCCCGGAACCGTCACCGAAAAGCCTTGCCTCTACAATATCCCGTTTTGCAAGATAATAATCATAATCACCATCATACTCAACAAATTTCTCATGGGTAAGATCCAGTATCCTGGTCGCAGTCTTGTTGATAAAATAACGGTCATGCGACACGTAAAGCACTGTACCTTCATAATTATTGATGGCTTCCTCAAGTATTTCCTTGCTGTCGATATCAAGGTGGTTTGTAGGCTCATCAAGAAGCAGGAGATTGGAGTCTGAAAGCATCAGTTTCGCAAGAGATACACGTCCACGTTCACCACCCGAAAGCTCCTTTATCAGTTTGAAAACATCATCACCGGTAAAAAGAAAGGCGGCAAGAGTGTTACGGATCTGCGTATTATCCATTTCCGGATAGGCGTCATGCAATTCGTCAAACACTGTCTTATTGTCGTCAAGCACCTGTTGCTCCTGGTCATAATAACCCGAATAAACCTTGGCACCGTAGGTGAAATTGCCGGAATCCGCCGGAACCATGCCACGGAGTATCTTAAGAAGAGTAGTCTTACCTGTACCATTTGCACCGATGATGGCGGTTTTCTGACCACGCTTTATCAGGCAGTCGAAGCCTGTAAAGAGAGTGTGTGTCCCATATGACTTTGAAAGCCCTTTGATCGTCAGCACATCATTTCCGCTTAAAATCTTAGGCGTTAGAGTAAGGCGCATGCTTTCGGCCTCGCCGGCAGGTTTGTCAAGTCTTTCAATCTTATCCAGCATCTTTTCGCGGCTTTCGGCACGCTTTATTGATTTTTCGCGGTTGAATGACTTGAGCTTTGTGATTACCTCTTCCTGATGTTTTATTTCTTCCTGCTGCTTCAGATAAGCGTTTAATTCAGCCTGACGAAGCATGGCTTTCTTTGCAGAATAATCATCATAATTGCCCATATAAACCCGGGAATGGGTATTCTCAAGCTCGATTATCTTTGTTGCTATGCGGTTAATGAAATAGCGGTCATGTGCAATGATGAGCACTGCAGAAGCAATATTTGAAAGGTAATTTTCGAGCCATGCAATAGATGGCAGATCAAGATGGTTTATCGGCTCGTCAAGAAGTATGATATCAGGCTTCATCAATAGAAGCTTTGCAAGCGCAACCCTGGTTTTCTGACCGCCGGAGAGTGTGGTGACCTTTTTGTCAAACTCATCCTCGGTAAAGCCAAGGCCTTTTAAAACGCCTGTGACCTCGCTTTTATAGGCATAGCCATTCTCTTTTTCATAGAGATGCTGTGCGTCGGTATAGCGTTTCATCAGCTCGCCAAGGGCTTCTCCTTCTTTGAACTGCATTTCATATTCGAGAGAACGCATGGTCTTTTCAAGCTCAAGTACATCCTTCTTCATTAAAAGGATTTCGTCATATATCGAGTTTTTTGAGTCAAAGTCCTGATGCTGGGCGAGATAGCCGAGTTTTTTATCTTTGCTTACGATAATATTTCCGCCATCAGGCGCCATTTCACCCACGATAATCTTGAACAGAGTGGACTTTCCGGCTCCGTTAAGGCCGATAAGGGCAGCTTTTTCGTGCTCTTCAAGGTGGAACGAAACATTATCGAGGATAACGTCGGTACCGAAGCTTTTACTTATATTTGAAATCTGTAGTATCATACTTATTATAAAGGGTCCTTTTGGTTTATTTGTAACTAGGTCGTAACCCCTTCGGGCTTACGACAAAGTATAGCATAATTCCTAAAATAAGTAAATATATATGTGCCCTCGGGCTGCGGAGTATTGTTATGCAGCCCTTCGGGCACATATCCCGGTGGCTCATAAGAAAAACAGGATAACGGTTACTATAAAAAGTGAACTAAGATAAGTAAGATAAAAGAAAAATCTTGAAGAATCAACGAATAATATGATATATTTAATAGATGAAAATATTTATATTTTATACAAGGATATTTGATAAGAAAAGGATAGTTGATAAGAAATATAAAAAATGAATATAAAAAAGGAATATAAAAGGCATGAACAATAATGGAACTGAAAATAATGATTATAACCTCATCCTCACCGCCGCCCAGGCCAAAGCGCTTGACGGCTATACGATAGTAAATGGTACAAGCTCCGAAACCTTGATAAAGAGAGCAGCGAAAGCAATGGCGGAGTGTGTGGATGAGTTCTTTATAAAAAAGGGCAGGGTGCTTTGTTTTGTCGGGCCGGGAAACAATGGTGCAGATGCATTTGAGCTCGGTAAGATACTTGAATCAATGGGCAGCAGGGTAAGATATTGTAAGGTATCAAAGGAAGGACTGGATTATTCTGGCGATGCGGAGATCGGTATTAAAAATGCCGAGCTTACTGTTGACGGAATTTTTGGAATCGGACTTAACAGGGCACCGGAAGGTTTTTTCAGGAAGGCGATAGAGCAGGTAAACGAGGCCTATGCCTATGGTTCGAAGGTGCTTGCTGTGGATGTGCCCAGCGGTGTAAATTCAACAAGCGGAGGTACCTATGAAAATGTGGTCCATGCCGACCTTACCGTGACCTTCGGTTTTATGAAATATGCCCACGTATTATACCCTGCAAAGAAATTCTGCGGTAAGGTAGAGGTCAAGGATATAGGTTTTGACCTGTCGTTTTTTGAAACAGATGGAAAAACAGCAATTAAAAGCCCGGACGGTATTTTCGGAGAGAGCTATGATCTGGATCTTGCGCTATCACATCTTCCTGAAAGATTTCCCGAATCCAACAAGGGCAGTTACTGCAATGCCATGCTGGTCTGCGGTTCGGAAAAGATACCGGGAGCTGCGGTACTTGCTGGAAATGCGGCCTACAGGCTGGGTGCGGGCTATGTTACCTTGTGTTCGGATGAAAATGTTAGAAATATAGCAGTGGGTATCGTTCCTGAGCTTTTGCTTTGCCCTAAGGAAGAACTCAAAGATAGACTTGAGAAGAATAAATATGATATAATTCTTTTCGGCCCGGGCGTAGGAAAAAGTGAGGAAAGCAGGGCTGAACTGGAGCTTATGCTTGTGAATAAGCCTGTAAAAATAATAGATGCCGACGGTATAAATATGCTCGCGGAAATGCTGGATGAGCATTTCACGGAAGTACAGACAGAAAAAGATACAAGTGAATATGGTGAAGACGGCAAAATAAACGACAGAATAAAGAAAAGAATGGAATTTCTCAATGGTATTTTACCTGAAAATACTGTTCTTACCCCTCACAGAAAGGAACTGTCAAGGCTGCTTGATATTCCGATGACTAAGCTTTCCGGTGGTAACAAATGGGTGGCTGATATTATATGCGAAACAGGAAATGCAATATTTGTACTTAAGGAAGCTTCAACCATTGTTTGTACAAAGGACAGGCTGTTTGTAAACACTACCGGTAATAACGGGCTATCAAAGGCAGGATGCGGAGATGTGCTTGCCGGTATGCTTGCCGCCCTTTGCGGAAAAAGCGGAGATAGGGATGAATTGTTTGAAAGATGTTGCCTTGCGGTATGGCTTCATGGAGCAGCAGGAGACAGGCTCAAGGATTTATATTCCGAATATGGCGTCCTTCCTTCCGAAATTGCAAAAACAGCAGCTGAAATAATAGCCGGAGGACACAATTCCGACACAAAATAAAAATAAAAAGCATAAATTTGTTGTTGACAATTGTAAAAAAGAGGTATATATTAAAAATGATAAAGCGGTTGCGCATAAAACCTTGAAATCTGCGCAAATTTTGGACAAAAGAGGGCTTGAAATGTCAGATAACAATATAAAAATTGATGATGTGGCAAAAGCACTTGGTATTTCCAAGACAACAGTTTCCAGATCCCTTTCTGGAAAAGGCAGGATAAGCGAAGCAACAAGACAGAAGGTTCTTGAATATGTTGAGACCCATAATTATCGTCCTAACCCGATAGCCAAGGGTCTTGCAAGCTCAAAAACCTATAATCTCGCCTGGGTTGTACCAGCAAATTCGGATATGAATGCGCTGTCATTTTTCCAGCGCTGTCTAGGAGGAGTGATAAGTGCATCAAATGAGGCTGACTATGATATTATCATTACAACTACCCATGCCTATGACAACAAAAGACTGATAAAGCTTGTTGAAAACAGAAAGGTTGACGGGGTAATACTCGGTCAGACCCTTGTAAATGATATTAATATTGAATTTCTGAAAAAATCAGGTATGCCTTTTGTTGTTATCGGAAGCACTTCTGTTTCCGGTGTAACGATGATAGATAACGATCACAGTGCTGCCTGCCGTGAGCTTACCGCCGTACTTGTAATGAAGGGAATGAAAAGAATTGCCTACATTGGAGGAGACAGCACCAAGGTAGTAAATATTACACGTCGCGACGGTTTTATTACCGGTGCAGCAGGAAATTGCAGCATGATACAGATGGACTGCAATGACTATAAGGACATATCACTTGCTGTTGACAATGCAATTGACAAAAACTCTGACTGCATAGTTTGCGAAGACGACAGGATATGTCAGCAAGTGCTTGCCAAGCTTGAGAAGGAGATGATCCAGGTTCCTGAAAAAATAAAGGTAGCATCCTTCTATAACAGCACTTTGCTTGAAAATAACAAACCGCCGATCACTTCGCTTCAGTATGATCCGAGAGAGCTCGGAAAGGTTGCGGTTGATATACTTCTTAAAAAGACCGATAATGCAGAGGTTCCCGAAAAGACCATACTCGGATATGAGGTTCTCTTGAAGGCGTCTACTCAGTAAAAAAAATATCCCCGAAAAAAATTGAAAAAAATATCTTGACAAAAAAGGGTAATGATAGTATTATTTAATCAGAACAACCGCTTGCGCAAAATGTGCAGGCAAAAAATAAGAATTTTTAATTCAGGAGGAAATTCAATGAGAAAGAAATTTATGGCAGTAATCCTTTCTGCAGCTCTTGCAATAGGCTGTATAGGTTGCGGAAGCGATTCGAGCAGTTCTTTAAGCTCATCAGCCAGTGAGTCAAAGAAGGAGAGCACTTCGGCAAGTTCATCTGTAGATAGCTCATCAGCAGAGAGTAGTTCATCCGCAGAAAGCTCATCAACAGATGATCCTGAAATCCAGCAGGTAGATGAGAATGATGCAGTACAGGCACTTATCTCAAACACCACAGGAACTGTTACACTTCGTGTATGGGCTTCTGAATCCGATCAGGAATTCACCCAGAAAAGACTTGATGCTTTCAAAGAGAAGTACAACCAGGTTACATTCGATATTGAACTCGGAAGCTGCTCTGAAGCAGATGCAAAGGATAACGTTCTCCAGGATGTTACAGCTGCTCCCGATGTATACACCTTCGCAGACGATCAGCTTATCGAACTGGTAAAGGGCAAGGCTCTTCAGGAAGTTCAGGTAACCTACACTTACAATGTTAATGAGGCTAACCTTCCCGGCGCTGTTTCCGCAGCAAGCTATGACGGAAAGCTTTATGCATATCCGATGACCGCTGATAACGGTTACTTCATGTACTATGACAGCACCGTTTTCACAAAGGATGATGTTAAATCACTCGATTCCATGATAGCAGCAGCAAAGAAGGCTGACAAGAAGATTGCCATGAACCTTAACTCAGGCTGGTATCTCTACTCATTCTTCAAGGGCGCAGGCCTTGAGGCTAAGCTCGGTGATGATGGAAAAGCTAATGTATGTAACTGGAACACAGGCGTTGGTCCCGCAGTAGCTCAGGCAATCATCGATTATTGCAAGGACGGAACCTTCATCAGCGTTGACGATCAGACACTTTCAACCGGTGTTATTGAAGGAAAGTATGCGGCAGCAGTCAGCGGAACATGGAATTCCGCAGCATTCAAGGATGCAATGGGCCAAGGCTATGCAGCTTGCAAGCTTCCTACCTTTACGGCGGACGGAAAAGAATATCAGATGGGTTCATTCGGCGGCTGCAAGCTCATTGGTGTAAATCCTTACTCTGATTATATCGGCTGGTCAATGCTTCTTGCTGAGTTCCTCACAAGCGAAGAGAGCCAGACCCTCCGTTTCAAAGAAAGAGCACTCGGACCTTCAAATGCAAAGGCATTCCAGTCACCCGAGGTTCAGGCAAACGAAGCAATCGTTGCCGTAACAGAGCAGTCCGAATTTGCAACTCCTCAGATCATCGGTTCAAACTTCTGGACACCTTCTGAGACTCTCGGAAAAATCTTCGGTTCAGGAAATCCTGACGGTACCGATGTACAGACACTTCTTGACAATGCAGTAGAAGGTATTACCGCTGCAGCCGAATAATAAAAACTGACTCCTAAAAATTAAAGTATCGGGCTGTCATACAGCTTAGCTGGTATGACAGCCCATTTTTAGAGGTATCCGACTATGGGAAACTATTTTAAAAACTTTGGGAAGGCCGTAAAGAACGGTGACGGAGCCGTAAAAGGTTCCCTTGTGTTAATGGGGCTTGGGTATATCAAAAGAAAGCAGATCATGCGTGGCATAATTACCTTTGCAATGCAGGCTTTATGGATCTTTCTTCTGATTTTCTACTGTATTCCCGCCCTTAAGGATCTGAGAACTCTCGGAACACATGCGAGAGAGACCGCATTTGATCCTTTGACCATGCAGAATACGGTGATTCATAAAGGCGACAATTCATTCCTTATTTTGATCTACGGAATAATCGCGATCACCATTATCATAGTATTTATTCTTTATTACATCCACAATATCAAAAATGTTTACAAACTACAGCAGGATGCCGAAAACGGAAAGCATATCAATTCCTTCAAGGAAGATCTGAGAACTCTGATAAATGACCGTTTCCATCTTACCCTGCTGACACTTCCGACCCTGGGCGTTATCCTGATGAACATACTGCCCATAATGGTACTGATTGCCGTGGCTTTCACAAATTACGACAGCAATCATATGCCTCCGGGAGAGCTTTTCAGCTGGAAGGGCTTTGAAAACTTCAAGGCACTTTTCTCCGGCACATCTTCACTTGCTGGTTACAGCTATGCATTCAAGAAAATCCTGAGCTGGACTCTTGTCTGGGCAGTATTTTCAACCATGACCTGCTTTATCGGCGGTATCTTTCTTGCAATGCTTATCAATTCAAAGGGTGTAAAGCTTCCGAAAATGTGGAGAGTACTTTTCATCATCGCAATCGCAATTCCTCAGTTTGTTACCCTGCTTCTCGTCAGAAACTTCTTCGGCGATCAGGGAATCGTTAACCATATCTGCTCCAAGACCGGATTTACCGGACTGATGAGATCACTGGGGCTGATATCAAAAGATGCAAAATATATACCATTCCTTACCAGCCCCGGCTGGGCTAAGTTCATGGTAATAATGATAAATATCTGGGTAGGTGTTCCTTACCAGATGCTGATAGCAACCGGTGTACTGATGAACCAGCCTCAGGACCAGCTTGAGAGCGCAAGAATAGACGGCGCAGGAAAGTGGAAGAGCTTCTGGAAGATCACAATGCCCTATATCCTTGTTGTACAGGGCCCGGCACTGATCACCGATTTTGTACGTAACATCAATAACTTCAACGTAATCTACCTTCTTACCGCAGATACCTATGTCACGACCGACCAGGCTCTGGCAAATTCACACGGTAAGGAAGTAGACCTTCTCGTAACATGGTTGTTCAGGCTGACAGGAGATTACCAGAATTACAAGATGGCATCCGTTATCGGAATAATAGTATTTGCTTTCTGTATTGTATTTACTCTGGTTTCCTACGCAATCCTGATGAGAGGCAATAAAGAGGAGGATTATCAGATATGAGAAAACATAAAGGTGTCGGCACTTCAATTGTCAAAAATACATTTCTTGCCATACTCGCTGTCATCTGGCTGATTCCGATCATCTGGCTGTTTTGTACTTCATTAAGTGAGTATAAAGGAATCAACAATATAAGGTTTTTCCCTAAGAAATGGTCGCTCGATAATTATGTCCAGGTACTGACAAGACCCGATACGGTTGTACAGTATGGCAGGTGGTTCAAGAATACTCTTGTGATCGCTACATTTTCCTGCCTGATCTCAACCATCTTCGTACTGATGGTAAGCTATGCATTTTCATGGATGAGATTCAAAGGCAGACAGGGACTGATGAGAACATCAATGATACTTAACATGTTCCCTGGTGTTCTCTCAATGATAGCAATTTACTTTATCATGAAATCCATCGGGCTTACCAATTCCCATCTTGGCATGATAATTGTTTATTCGGCCGGATCCGGACTTGGATTCCTGATAGTAAAAGGCTTCATGGATACAATCCCGCTTTCGATGAGAGAGGCTGCAAAGCTTGAAGGTGCATCTGAGCTTACGATTTTCATTAAAGTAATGATGCCGCTCTGCAGACCCATAATCGTTTACCAGGTAATCGCATCCTTCCTTGCACCATGGGGAGACTTCGTGTTTGCAAGGCTGATGCTTAACTCCGGTATTTCAAAGGACTGGACTGTGGCCATCGGTCTTTACAATATGCTTAACCGTAACCTGATCATGGAATATTTCGCAGTATTCTGCGCAGGAGGCATCATCATTTCGATACCGATTTCAATCCTGTTCATTATCATGCAGAAGTTCTATGTTGAAGGTGTTGCAAGCGGTTCTACCAAGGGCTGATATGTTCTTACCAGTAATTCATTATGAGGAGAAAATAATTTGAAAGATACATTTGTTGTAAATATCATACATCGTCCCGAAATGGTTCCGGAATATGCCGAGAAGGTTACGGGGCATGGAAAAGCAGAGGATATAGGAAGAAAAGCACTGCTTACTGAGTCTCTTGATATTTTTAAATTCCAGCAGGAGACTGCCCATAAGAACGGTCTTAAGACCACTATCCAGATGACCTATGCTTCACTTTTCAATGATGAGGCAGTTGAACTTGCAAAGGCCCATCATGAAAAGTACGGAGATGAGATTGCGCTTTCGCTTCTCGGACTTCCCTGCAAGGAATTCCGTGAGAAGTATAAAACAAAGGATTTCTGCATCTGGATGTTTTCAATGGAAGACAAGAAGAGCATAGTAGACGATGTTTTCGGAAAGTTCCATGAGCGTTTCGGTTTCTATCCCGAATCGACAGGCTCATATTACATGGATGCCGATCTCACAAACTACATCAAGGAAAAATATCCTTCGGTAAAGTGTGCTGTTGCAACCTGCTGGGAGGAAGGTCCCAAGGCCTACCATACCTGCAACAATTCATGGTATACGCTTTTTGACGGCGGTCCCTGGAATCCGTGGATACCTTCGAAGCAGAATACCCATGCTCCTGCAGCAAACGAAGAAGAGGATGCCGGAATCGTTGCAATTCCTCATTTGTCCAGAGACCTGCTTGCATGCTATGACGGTAACGGTTCCAACTTCGGAACCCATCCGCAGAACGTGCTCCGCGGAATGATCTATGATACAAAGACATGGGAATATCCATATCTTTACAATCTGATCGATCAGTACCGTCATCTTGCAAAGTACAACAACGGTTATTCCTACAACATGATGTTTGTCGGACCCGGATGGCTTAACAAAATGGGACGCTGGGAGCAGCCCTATGAGCTCCTTAAAAAGTCCTATGAGGACGGCATGAGATACTATGGCGAGCTTAAGAAAGAAGGCAAGCTCATCGATCAGACGATGTCGGAATTCGCAGATTTCTACCGTGCAAACAAGAACTATACAGAGCCTGAATGCGCACTCTGGAAGGACATCCTTTACGGTTCGGACAAGCAGCTTTTCTGGTACTGCGATCCTTACATGAGAGCCCAGGTAAACATGGACCAGGGCGGTGCGATAGTGGATCTTCGTCCTTACGCAGCAAAGCTTGAGTGGGAGGTAGGTATCGGAACAAAGCATGTTCAGGATGCATCCTATCCTTTCCTGATACAGGAAAAATACCGTGCAGGTTATTTCACTCACTATGCAGGCGAGGGAACTGTAAGAAGTGCAAAGCTCTGCTATAACAGCGAGGAAGTTGACCTCTGCCAGTGCAGGACGCATGCATCATTTTCACAGGAAGGAAAGAACAGGATACTGACTCTTGATCCTGTTGAAATTGAATTCTACGATCTTACCGTGAAGCTTCAGACAAGAGTGATCTTTGAAGAGGGTTCGTCGGAAATAAAGATTGAAAGAAAGATACTCGGAATGAGTAACCCGGACGCAGAGCTAACGATAAATGAATATATGGTTGCCTGCTACGGAACGACAGAGTATCCCGAGGATATGAGCCATATTACGCTCAGTGTATCCGGAAATGACGGATCGGAAAGCATTGATTATGCCTATAAATGCCGTGAGGCTGAGATCAACGGAGGAAAGCTTGCAAAGGCAGTGATTCCCGAGATCAAAACTGAAGTAAGCCTTAAGACCTATGCAGATGATGCAACAGCCTATATTAAAGAGGGCTACGCGTTCTCGCCCATGTTCACACTCGGTTTCAGAAAGAAACTCGCAAACGGCGAGGCATTCACTACGGGCATTCATATGAAGAGAGCATAAAGTTTGGAGGAAATAAAATGGCACAGTCCGGAAAAGGAAAACTGAACTATCGCTGTCCATCCTGCTTCCTTAGGGATCTTGATATCGATATGTTCTATGATAAAGAAAAGAAAGAATATTACTGCATCCGCTGTCAGTATACAGGTACTGAAGAGGATGTACTTGAGAAAAACGAGATGATACGTTTCCGCTACAGAAAGATGATGGAGCGTATCACGGATTTTGACTGATGAGGAAATAATGATGGATTTCATTAAAGGCATGGATATTTCCACCTTGATCGAGGAAGAATCCTGCGGCGCAAAATATTTCGATAAGGGCGAACAAAGGGATCTTATCGATATTCTGAAAGATTATGGCTGCAATTCGGTAAGGCTTCGTCTCTGGAATGATCCTTATTCGGAAGAAGGAGAGCCTTACGGTGCAGGCACCTGTGATATAGAAAAACTGATAGCCACAGCCATTCGTGCAAAGGAAAGGGATATCGGATTTCTGCTCGATTTTCATTACAGTGATTTCTGGGCGGATCCGGGCAAGCAGAATATTCCGAAGGCATGGAAGGGGCAGGAGATAGACGAGCTTGAAATGTCTGTCTATAATTACACAAGGCATGTTCTGAACCTTTTGTTTGTAAACGGTCTAAAACCTCAGATGATACAGATCGGAAACGAAGTGACGAACGGTCTTTTGTGGCCCGTCGGTAAAAAGCCGTGGAAGGGTTCTGAAGAAGGCAGCTATGAAAACATCGCGAGGCTGATTTCTTCAGGTATAAGGGCTGCAAGGGATTTTGACGAAAATATACCGTTGATGATACATCTTGACAACGGCGGAAACAATGCCATGTACATTGACTGGTTCGATAATTACTTTGCGAACAAGGGTGAAGATTTTGATATCATCGGGCTTTCCTATTATCCTTTCTGGCACGGGTCTTTGGAGGACCTTTCACTTAACATGAAGGACATGGCGGGAAGATACCGTAAGAAAATCTGCGTTGCAGAGGTTTCCATGGGCTTTTCAATGGAGGATTACAGAAGCTACGAAGGGCTTCCGTGCGAGCAGCTTATGGGCATGGCAACAAGACCCGAGCTTGTGGAAAAGATAAAATATCCGATGACAAAGGAAGGCCAGGCAGCTTTCATAAAAGAGGTCATGGAAAGGATCTCAGAAGTTCCTGGAGGACTTGGTTTTTACTGGTGGGAACCGGGCTGGGTACCTGTTCCTGGCTGCGGCTGGGCAAATCCGGCAGCGCTTTGTTATACAGGAGAAAAGGGCCCGGGCGGTAACGAATGGGCAAACCAGGCACTGTTTGACTATGAAGGAAACGCACTGCCTGCACTTGAAACCATAAAGAAATTTGAAGCTTTATTATAGGCCTGCCCTAAGGCAGAGAAAAGAGGATCTGATGAAGAATAAAATACTGGCATTTACCATGGCAGCAGTGCTGGCTGTAGGCTTGATGGCCGGATGCGGAAAGAAAAGCTCGTCCGAAAGCTCATCTGCTTCGGAGAGCGTAAAGGAAAGCAGTGCGGAAACTGACAGCAGTGTGAGCTCCGATAGCACATCTTCCGACAGTTCATCCGCTGACAACTCATCATCGGGAGATGAAGACGGTGATCTGGCATACCTTATTTCTAAGGCTAAGAACACAAAGGTAGCTGAGCAGAAATATACTCCCGTGCTTCCGACTGGAAGTGAAGAGGCAGAGATTTTTATCGAGCCGATAGAGGGACTTTCCGATGATTTCTACAGAGGTGTTGATATTTCGTCCGTCATTGCCGAGGAACAGAGCGGAATAGTATACAAGGACTGGTCGGGCAAGGAAAGGGATATCTTTGAAATACTTGCTGATGCCGGCGTAAATTATGTACGTGTACGTGTATGGAACAATCCTTACGATAAGGATGGCAACGGTTACGGCGGTGGAAACTGTGATGTGGAAAAGGCTTGTGAAATCGGAAGAAGGGCAGCCGAGCACGGCATGAAGCTTCTTATCGACTTCCATTACAGCGATTTCTGGGCTGATCCTTCGAAACAGCAGGCTCCTCTTGCATGGGCAAGAAAGAAGCTTGACCAGAAGGTTGAACTTATCAATGAATTCACACAGGAATCGATCGCAAAGATAATTGCTGCAGGTGCTGATGTCGGCCTTGTACAGATCGGTAACGAGATAAACAAGGGTGTCTGCGGTGTATATGAGATTGAAGGAACAATGCAGCTTCTGGATTCTGCAAGTAAGGCTGTAAGGACAGTTGCTAAGGAAACAGGCAGGGATATAAAGATCATCGTTCACTATACCCAGCTTGACAATCCCTCGGGCTTTATACAGAGGGCCGAGAGACTTAAGGAATACAATATCGATTATGATATTTTAGGTGCATCATATTATGTTTACTGGCATGGTACAATGGAAAACATGAATGCTGTACTCAAGGAAATCAAAAAGACCTACGGTGTCGATACCTGTATCATGGAGACAGCCTATCCATATACCGCTGAGGACGGAGACTCCTTCGGAAACAATGTAAATGCGGGTGAGGCAATAGACGGTTACCCTGCTGATGTACAGGGCCAGGCAAAAATCGTGCGTGATGTAATGTATTATGCAAATGATGCCGGTGCGCTCGGCGTGTTCTACTGGGAACCTGCATGGACTCCTGTAGGAACTGATTTTGACAAGAATACCGAAATCTGGGAAAAATATGGTTCAGGCTGGGCTTCAAGCTATGCAACATACTATGATCCCAAGGATGCGGGAGAGTACTACGGCGGCTGCTCATGGGATAACCAGGCAATGTTTGACTTTAATTCGCAGGCACTTGCTTCACTCAATGTATTCAAGTGGGTCAAGTACGGTGCTACCTCGGAGCTTAAGGTAATGAGCTACGAGAGCGTTACTGTTGAGAGCAGCATAGGAGATGAGGTCAAGCTTCCCGATAAGGTAAGACCTTTCTATAACGATCCGAGTGTTGAAAAAATGCTTGGAGTAAAGTGGGATCAGGCTGATATTGATGCAATAGACATCAACAACGGTGACACATATTATGTAGGCGGAACAACAGACAATGGTGACAAGATCACTGCTACCGTAAAGGTAATGAATGTAAACCTCCTTAAGAACGGCGGTTTCGACGAAGGCGATGTTTCAATGTGGAAAATAGAAGATAAGGGTGCGGGAGATGCAACCGATGTTCAGAAGAAGGCTGCTGATGCAACTTCAGGCGAAAATGCCCTTCATTTCTATTCACTTGAAAAGATCGATTTTGATGTAACTCAGACAGTAAAGGTTTCCGAGAACGGTAATTTCGAGGCTGCGGCAAATATACAGGGCGGTGATGTCGGTGATTCGGCAGATATTTACCTCTATGTGATCGTAGACGGAAAGGAATATAAGTCCGATCCTGTCACCCTTGCCGGCTGGGTAAACTGGCAGAAGGCAAAGGTTACCGGACTTAGCCTTAAAGCAGGACAAGAAGTAACGGTCGGAATGCATGTTACGGCAATGGCAAAGGGCTGGGGCACCATTGATGATATTGAATTCTATGTAAAGAAAGAGACCAAGGATACAAAGAAGGATACTGCCCAGAGTAAGGATACTTTTACCTTCTACTATTACTACGAAGGCAAGGATACCCTGATAATGAATATCTGGGATAATACCAACCTTGAGTTCACAAAGGATGCCAAGCTTAACAATGCTTTCAGCTGGACTTCACCCCTTGCTGAGCTGACCGCGGTTTCCGGCAAGCCGGGCTGGTATCAGACAACAATTAAAATAAACGGATCCACCTCGTCGGGCGGTCTCAGCATATATGAGAAATCAAATTCGGGCTCTGCAATTTTCCAGATGGATCCGCAGTGGAGCGACGACAACGGAAAGGCAGTATGGAGGGCGATAACCTCAAAGGAAAAGGATGCCTATGCAGTTAAGGACTGGGCAATCGCGGATCTTCCGTAACTTAAAAAATATATTTGTAAAATAAATGGAGGTACAAAAAAATGAATGACAGAAGTAAAAGCTTTCAGGCACGTGTTATTATGACACTGATAGTAGTAATTGCAGTTTTTGCTGTCGGAATCGTAAAAGCAAAGGCAGCCGAAAAGGAAGTGACACTCTATGTTTACTATGAAGGAGACGAAGCCCTTCATATCAACATCTGGAACTGGACCGGAATCAAGGTTGCAGACGGAGCGTCTTATTCAAACGTAGATTTCGGTGACTGGAACAAGGATATGGCAGAGCTTGCGGAAAGCCCAGACTTTGAAAACTGGTATACCGTAAAGCTTGTTGCACTTGATAGTACGGTTGATGATGGCTTCGATGTATATGCAGGAAGTGAGAAGATTGCAAACGGATCCCTTCAGTATGACGGCAAGGAAGCATATGCCAAAATTGTTGATGATGAGAGTACTGAGGTTGCAATTAAGGACTGGGCTCTTACCGATGTTCCCGTAAAGGATAATTCCGACGACAACAATAATAACAACAAT
>JAFRWN010000155.1 GCA_017437965.1 Lachnospiraceae bacterium | reverse complement strand
TTGCTCGCGGTCATCGTCGCGCCGAGAATGATAACAAGCTTTGCCATCAGGTTGGCAAGTGTATTTGAGAAGAGAACCAGATCCGAACTTGCCACGATAGGCAGGAACAGGATCAGAAGTCTCATTGCTATTACGGTTCCGAATACTGCGAAGCACTGGATTACGAATGCCGTAAACCACTGTCTGAGCTTTCCACCGTTATCCAGAGGATATGTCGAAATAAGCGGAGGAGCCGCAATGTAAAGGAGCAGCATGTTGAAGATTCGGCCGATGCAGCTGAATATCAGCTGTGCAAGGTTGAACAGACATACGAAACATGAAATCCAGATGATAACGTAGTCCATCTTTGAGATACTGATATTGAAATCGCGGTCTACCTGGTCGAAATCATATATGCTCTTCTTTTCTATATAGTACGGGAATCTCAGTGCATCATTTACGCTGGGATCCACATTGTAGGCTTCATTCATTGCCGCATTCATCGAGCCCATCAAGAAGATGGTGATGTCAAGCGGTGTTGTCTGATTTGTGTTTTTATATCCTGTCTCATATCTCGAAAGAGCCTTGAGCGAGGTGTCGTTCTTTACAATGTTCATGGCGTTCAGCACCGTGTTCGCCACATTTTCATAGTAGACATCCGCCTTTACAGCTTTTTTCGGATTGGATGCATTCAATATGCTTTGGATTACCGTCTGCCAGGTATTGTAATCAATATCATAGTAGACATCGAACTTTCCGCTGTCCCACAGGAATTCAAGATCCTGCCGGATATCGTTGTAACATGCATCGATATTGTAACGGCTTCGGTAGGATGGATTCAGTGAATAGTTACCTATTTTATTCAGAATCCTGCCCATTGCCGCGTATTCTTCGTCGGTATAGGTGATAACCTCATCTTTTCCGAACGACGATGCGTTATCAAACAGGAAAGTAATTCTTTCCATCAGAATATTTGAAAAGGTCAGCACTATCTGCATAAAGAAGGTAAGACCACCGATGATAACTATGGTCTTTATCAGGTTCTTTATGATAATGGTATGGGTGGTTTTCTGCATATCCTCTATGTCTGCTGCCTTACGGATAACCGCAATGATCGCAAACGCAAAGGCCATGACCATACCTATTATCGCCATGCCGATATAGACGTTCTGTATCAGACTGTGCCCGAAGAACACGTCTATAAGGTAGCTGTTCTTGCCAAGGTATTTGATCTTGTCTATGCCGGCAACAACCCTGAACATACTGTCAAGTATGCGGACTATAAAGCATAATGCCTTCGTGATGTAGTAACACAAAGTGTAAATGGTATTATGCAGTATCGTCTCCATCGTGTCGGAGACAGCGTCTCCCACGAAGTCAAACATACCCAGAACCTTCGGATTATCTGCTAACCTTAACGCAGTTGTAATTTTAAAGATCGCTGGACTCATTAATTCACTTTCTCCGGTATTATCTTACCTTAAATGTCTTTCTGTGGAATATCAGGTAGGCTATCAGGCCGCCTGCCACAACAAGAAAGGCTATGATAAATATTGTGCTTGTAAGGTTAATGTAAGTAAGGATACGAAGCTCGGTTACAGTTTCGTTTCCTGCGTTGTCTTTTACCGTTACGACATATCTGCCGCTGTTCTTAAGCTTATACTTCTTGTTTTTGTAATAATATTTTTCCTTGAGTGTCTTTCCGTCAAGAGTAATGGTCATTGTTTCGTCACTTGCCACATTCTCGATTGTTATCGGACCTCTTGCGGTATTTTTCTTCTTTACTCCCTTGAATACGGGTGCCGGTGCCGTGTGGTCCACATAGACATCCAGCGTATAGTATTTCATTATTGTAGGACAGCCATAGCTTATCACATAATGTCCGTCCTCGGTCAATGCTACCTGAGAGCGGTCAAAATTCATTTCCTCATCATTGTAGGTTATCCCGCTGATATAGAACTTGTCAGGCATATCATAACGGTATATCCTGTTGGTTTCGGTCTTTACGATCGTGAATTTCATGATCTGCGTCTCAACACCCGAAATCACCATGGATACACTGTATTCACCCTGGTCCTCAAGACTGTAGGATCCGCTCTTTTCAAGCTCGGTCCCGTCTCTATATACCGATACGATGATACCCTCCGAGGCCTCAATTTTCACCTCATCCTTGACTATCATGCCGTCCGAGATGTTTGAGTAAACCTTTCCGCTGCCGGCGTCATATATAAAACGCTCCATTTCGCGTGAATATACTCCGCGGGCTGAAAGCCTCACTTCATTCTCGAGCGCCGGTCCGCTTTCCTCATCGGAGCTTACCGGTTTTCCGGTATAGGGATCGATCTCACCCTGGTAACCGTCATTACTTGTCACTGTGTTTCCCGTATCCGGCTCATCGGCAAGTGCCTGGCCGAACAACATGGAAAGCGCAAGCACCGCACTAGCCAAGTACAGTCGCATTTCTTTCTTCAAGATCATAATAAACCTCATCTGCGCGGAACATGTGGCTTCTCAGCTCTCCCATGTCCATCATACCGAACTTATAGGATTTGCAAAGGTAGCTCGGTGTGTATTTGGTCTTCAAAGGGAAGTTACCGAAGGTAACGATTATTGCATTACCTGTACTTTCCTTATTATTAAGTATCTGCAGCTCGGAAGGATAGATAAGGGGACGTACCTGGGTCTGGGTCGACACGCTGACGTCGCCTTCCTTCGATCCTATGCTTGACGAAGTACTTGTCGTACTTACTGTCATGTTACCGCAGAGCTCGGAGAATTCCTTACAGGTTCCGATATCGTTGGATCCGATGAACATTTTCATACCGCAGTTACTCTTTACGATGTCGGCAACCTGTTCGCCGTATACATTGTTGAGCTGTGAGTAACTCTGTACAACCATGTTGAACCAGATCTTACGTGAACGGCCTACCGTGATCATCTTGTCGAACTTTTCGATCTTCGGCATGTTACCGAACTCATCGAGGATGAAGTATACGTTTCTCGGAAGCGAGAGGTCTTCTCTTGCACTGGCAACCTTGATCAGCGCCTTGTACATGCAGAGTACGAATACCGCTGCAAGTCCGTGTCTTGTATCTTTTTCATCCGGTATCTTCATGAACAGTGCCGTCGGTCTTTCGGCAAAGCCTGCAGCCTTAACATCGGTTGCGCTTGTGAGGCCGCAAAGACCACGGTCATTGAACATGTTGAGCTTATCAAAGGTAATGGACATGTAGGATGACATTGTAGTATCCGCTGCCGACATTACCTGTCTTGAAAGAGTGAAGGCCTGTGACAGCCTGTCACGTCCCTCAAAGTATCTCTTCAGTGCCTCAAACTCGTTCTCGGAATTGGTAAGAGCCTTGTTGAGGTTGAAGAAATTGAATTTTTCCTTGGTCATACCGAGTCTGGGATCTGCACTGTCTTCAAGGAAGGCAAGACTGGTTGCCATGATGATCGATCTGGCACCCTTCTCCCAAACGGGGTCTTTTTCGTTTTCAATAGGGCAGATAACGGAAATGAGGTCGTTCAGATCCTCGTACATTTCGTCATATATCTGCTGTCTCTTTACTGACACGTCATCCTGGCAATGGGTTATGTCGGCATATGCCCTGCCGTCCCATTCGCACCAGAGTTCGCCGTCGTTCGGATATCCGTCCATTACTTTAAGGTCGGGATAATCCTTCATCAGGTCGACATGGGCCTTAAGGCCGTTGTCGGCATGCAGGAAATCCTGGTACATGTCCCAGATGGACTCGAGAGGATTCCAACGGCTTGATGAATAGGTATCACGGAGATCCAGGAGAAGCACATCGTAGCCGCGGCTCTTTAAGTACTCCGAATGAAGCGAGAAAAGCTCGCCCTTGGGGTCCGTCATGATCATGCTTGAACCGCAGTTCGTAGCGCCGAGGAGCTGAATCATCGGGTTGATGAAGGTTGTCGTTTTACCGGAACCGGTAGCACCGATAACAAGTGAATGGGCACCGGGATAGAAATTACCCTCGAGTATGCCTTTCTTGTTAACAAAAGCCCTTACCGGAATTCCGTCCTTCTTTACCTGATCCATGTGATCATAGGAGAAAGGAGGGAAATACTTGTCTCTCTCAGCATCCGTAAGGAAACGGCTGTTTTCGAGGGAACTCTTTACGACATTCTTGTCAGCCTTGCCGCCGAGCAGCTTCTTTATCGACTTATGGTTTCCGCCAAGAGCGATATAGACAACTGCCGAAAGCATCACAAGCGCCAGTCCGAGCTGGAAATACAAGCCTATCTTGTTTGCTCTGAAATGCCATGAAAATGCTTTGGTATTGTTTTTGAAAGCCAGCTGCGCAAAATCCATCATGTTTGAAAAGATAAAGCCGGCCAGCAGCGAAATTACTATTGTCGCCGCTATCAGTATACCTATTCTTTTCCAATTCGGGCCTTTTTCCATGGTTTTCCTCCTGAAATCTGTGCTTTTCTTAAAACCAGACAGGGTTCTCTGCGAAAAACACAGAGAACCTGTCTATTTAAGAATCTATTCAGAAAAACGCGCAGTATAAGTGTTAGTCAATGTCACGGATTATGATGCTGATGCAGAATCAGAAGCTGCTGATGCACCTGAAGAAGAACTTGCTCCGGTCTCCTCCATCCAATCGATGAGCTGAGGCATTAAGATCTTAAGAGCTACGATAAGAATGAAGATCAGTGCGAAACCGATGATAGCGTTCTTAAGGTGGGTCTTAGCTTTCTCACGCTCCTGAGGCTCTTCAGCCTTAGCGTACTTAACACCGAGTGATACACAGTAGATAGTACCGCCTGCGCCTACGATACCGAGAATGGGATACAGCAGAGAATCAATGAGCTTAACAATGGGTTCGGATACCTTGTTGAAGTCTACCGCACCTGCGATACTGAAAAGCATTACTGCTGCTGTCGCAATCATCATGATGACTCTTGCTTTTTTCTGATTTGATGATAACATATCTGTTTCCTCCTTAAATATCACCTGCTTTGCAGATGTTTTTTTGTTTTATGGCCACATTCTAACACACTAAGCGCACCAAAACTGCACCACAAAATCAATTTTTTTTAATTTTTTTTATTTATTTCCTCTAAAAAACCGTTTTTCGAGCTTAATTTCGCTGGTCGGAGACAGGAATTTCTCATTATCCCTGGCCAGAAACTCGTAAAAACCGGACTTTGTAGGGTTCTTTCCGAACATCTCGGCATATTTTTTCTGGAACCTCTCATCATTCTTAAGAAGATCCGCTGCCTGCTTGTAGTTATCCAGATGGTCGGCCTTCTGGATTTCCTTTATATATTTCTCGGCTTCTTTGTCGTTTCCGTCATAGTCCCTTACGATTCCGAAGAGCGTTATCGCTGCTACGCAGTCTTTAAGGACTTCCTGATCCTTGGCATTGAGCCTGCCCTGCTTGGAAAGTATGTCAAGCATGGTCTGGGTCTGGATTCCCGCATGCTGTGAATAGCGTGCCAGCGCTTCAGAACCCTTGTCAGCCTCGGACATTATCCTGTGAAGCTTGGTGGATGCCTTGAGTCTCCGGTTGAATTCCTTTGCACCATTCTCATCGAAGTGGTTGATGCTTATCCTCATCTGCCTGTACGCTTCCCACTCCTCCATCCTGGCAAGGTGTTCATTGTTCCTTACGAGACATTCATCGACCTTTATCTGCTTCTTGATATGGAAATCCATCTCCTGTATCAGAGAATACCTTTCGAAGAAGTCTGTCTTCATCAGATCCTCGATGCTTCCGGGCTTCATCGGGTTTACCGCATCCATCATCTCGTCGGTAAGCTTCTTATTATAGAGGGTTATCTTCTGCATGAGCTTAAGCTCTCGCTCGAGTAGTTCCCTCGTATAGCCATTCGAGCGGTCAAAGCCCGCATCGTTTGCGATATATTCTTTCTGGAGCTTTCTGGTATCGTCGGCAAGGGAAATGGTTTCCTGTATGATATCTTCAAAGTCCCTGACCTTTACATTAGCGAGGTACTTGTTTATCGCCGTCCTGCCTTTTTCAAAACCGTTGAGTTCCTTAAGGTGTTCCTTGAAGGATGCCTTTACGGCTTCTTTGTCGATCGAACCGTCCTCATTCTTTGCAAGCTGAAGGTTTTCATAAATGGCAAGATGCTGGACTATGGATGTGAATTCGTCATTGATCTGCTTTTTCTCACGGAGCAGCTTGTTGGGATCATGCAGCTCCATCTCGGCAAATTCCTTGTCCTCAAGTATCTGCTCAACCTTCTGTGCCGAAAGGTTCTTTTCCCTTGCATAATCGAAAATACGGTCGATAAGGGATTCGTTGACAAGCTCCTTCTTTCCGGGAAGATTGTCGACTATGTCCTCCAGCACGCTTTCGGTGTTCAGATACATCAGATCCGGCGTGAAGCCTCCCATCTCGCGGTTGTAGACAGCCGCCAGATAGTATCCTGTACGTATCCTTTCGAGTTTTTCCTCTTTTTCCTTCTTATCCTTTGCTTCCTGCTCGATGTTCTTCTTCAGGCTGTCGCGCAGCCCCACAAGGTAATTGATGTGTCCGGTTATCTTTTTCAGCTGGGCAGCCTTTTTTATGGGCTTACCGCTTTCCATTATCTGCTTCCGCATTGCTTCGAGATTACCGATCGTCCTGTCCAAGCCCTCGATTTCCTTCAGCATTTCCTTCAGTTTTTTGTCATCTGCCATACTTTAATACCTCGGTACCATGTATTCCGCCCACGAATATCCGACAATAAAATCTCCCGGATAACGAAGATCTCCTTTGTTCTTATGTATGTAATCATACCAGTCGCAGTCGAAAGCCTCAGTATTTAAGCTTACGCTCTTCCACTCCTTGATCAGCACATTATCAAGCTCTTTTTCATGAAGCGTATTCTGGATGTCGGCTATCAGGTTACGGCACATGGACCCGATCGCCTTCTCGGAAGGATTTTCTTCGCTGTCCTCCCAGAGTACTGAGGCTATGGTTGCCATGTTTATGCTCGCGCCTCTTACGCATACAAGATATGCGAACAGCTCCTTGCTCTTCGAACGTTTGAAACGCAGGGGCTTTCCGTCGCAGAATACTTCAAATTCACCGAAGCACTGAACACGCAGCCTTTTTGCCGGAGCCGCCTCTTCCTCTTCCTCCACGGGATAGCGGAGTTTCGAAAGCTCTGTCCTTACATCCTTTTCGCTTACCGGCTTTAAAAGATAGCCGCTAGGATATACGCCGTAGGCATCCATTGCATATTCCTTATGGCCGGTAACAAAGATGATATTCAGTCTCGGACGGTACTGCGTAAGCTTTTTTGCAAGCTCTATGCCGTTTAGCGGTCCCATCTCGACATCGAGAAAGGCCACATCCACGGGATTGTTCTTCGCATATTCCTCCGCCTCGGTCGTGTTGGTCATTCCCACGCAGTTATAGGACTCGTCAATCCCCTTGAGTATCCTTAACAGCATGTTTACCAGAAGCTGTCTGTCGTCAACTACGATTATGTTCATACGTCACTCCTTTTCCCTTCTGCCCGAAACCACTATCATCGCAAGTAACGACAGAAGTGCAATAAGTATACATATATCCATTACCTTATTATTTTCACCGGCATACGGTGCCGCCGGTTCGGTTGCATTATTAGGATCATCATAGCCCGGTACCACGGAGGGCAATGCCGGGTCTGAATCGGATCTTGAAGGAGCCTTTGTCGGAGTAGGTGTTGCCTTGTCGCTGCTGTCACCATCACCGGATTTTCCGGTAATTACCGGAACAAGCGGGTCATCGGCGTCCCTGTTGCCCGGGATAAAGCTTCCGGGAGTCGGTGTTGCCTTGCCCTTAGAACTCTTTATTCCTCCGATATCAAGATACAGCACATTTCCGCTTACCTTTGCGGTTGCAGGGAAACCGTTTACCGTATAGAGCTTGAGGCTGCTGCTGTTGACCTTTATTTCCGGCATTCCGTTGAAATAAAACTTGTTTCCGGGGTCAAATTCCGCCGACCATATATATTCCGTTTCGGATTCCGCAGCTCCGTTAAGTATCCTGTTGTCACTTGAGCGTTTCCAGCACTGTGAGAAATCCACATATCTCACGCCGTCGGTGTTTACATAGCCGGTATATTTAGGTTCCTTTCCGGCGGTAAGACTCAGGTTCATGTTGACGAAGCTTATATTTTTTATTGCCTTCTTGGCATAGACTCCTGTCTGGTCCTTAAAGGTTATGGTTATTGTCTTGTTAAGGTTGCTTACCGAAACATCAATGTAGTTCGAGTAGTCAGTTCCGTCAAAGATCAGGGTGATATTCTTCGTGTCGAAGCGGTAACCGGCCTTTGAGGTAAATATGAACTGCCTCTTGTATCTTGCTCCCCAGGTATAGCTCTGCACGGTTCCGGACAGTGCCTTTGTCATCGAAATGACGTCGTTCTTGTTCGAAACATTTATTCTTCTCTCATCCGAAAACTCCATCATCGAAGTCATTGCGGAGCTGAGATAATTCTTGAACTCGGGTTTCTTGTCACAGTCATATACCGAACTGTTGTCGCCCATAACCACGATTCTGTTTATTTTTTTAAGGTGGGAAAGGGAACCAAGGAACTTTCCGTTCATGGTCTCCGAATCCGCATATACATAGAAGCCAACGCTGTCGAAGCTTGCAGAGCCCGCGCTTCCGTTACTCTTCTTTGCGATACTGTCTATCGTCACGGTTATTCCGGTCTTTATCAGTCCGCTCGAATCGCGGCTTACAGAAAGCTTCTTGGGATAGAAGGTGATAAACGCGTAATTGTCATTAAGTGCACCGGATCTCTGGTAGACTCCGTTGGTGATATATCCGTAGCCGCCGTCCTTTATCTCCCATTTGCTGGTGTGCTTTCCGGTAGAATCGGTGTAGGTAACGGTACCGGTAACATCCGGCGAATCGGCATATACAAACAGGAGAACCGAAGTTGTGCCCGAAAACCAGGTCGCGCTTATATCCTTGGTGCTTATCTCTGTACTGCCCTTGCCGGAAAGCAGGGGTTTGTCGTTTCCGCCGTAGTTAAGCTCGGAATATGCATCAGCCGCGGAAATGCCACAGATGAGCATGGCAAACACAAGTACCGTAAGCACTGTGATCAAAGCCTTAAGTTTTCCGGATTTTCTCCTGTTCATTGTTTTTCCCCTAGTTTATTCTCTGGCGTTCCACCAGCTCTGCGAAGCGGCCGCCCTTTGCGATCAACTCGTCATAGCTTCCGTCTTCTTCTATCTTTCCTTCGTTCAGAAGGATTATCCTGTTGCAGTGCCTGATGGTCGAAAGCCTGTGAGCCACGACTATCCTTGTGCACTTCAGTGCGTCAAGCGCATCCGAAACCTGCTTCTGCGTTTTATTGTCAAGTGCGCTGGTCGCCTCGTCGAAGATAAGTACCTTCGGCTTCGAGGCAACTGCCCTTGCTATCATGAGTCTCTGCTTCTGGCCTCCGGAGATTCCTCCTAGACCCTCAGAGATCAGCGTGCCCATGCCCATGGGCATTTCCTTTATGTCGTCCGCAATGCCGGCAAGCTCTGCTGCCTTCCATGCATCCTCGGTAGAGATATCCGGTGACGATATCATTATATTCGAGAGGATGTCGCCCTGAAAGAGCGTGTCACCCTGCATTACGGTTCCGATCTTTCGTCTTAACGACCTGAGGTCCATTGAACTGATGTCCCTGCCGTCGAAATATACGGCACCTCTCACCGGCTTTTCAAAGCCTAGCATCAGTCTGATGAGGGTGGTCTTTCCGCAGCCCGTCGAGCCTACTATCGCAACATATTCACCCGGCTTTATCTTAAGGGAAAGATCCTTGATTATGTAGGGCGCGTTCTGCGAATAACGGAAGGAAACATTGTTAAGCTCTATGCTTCCGTTAAGGTGGCTTACCATTACCTTGCCCTCGGACATTTCGGGCTCGGTCTCAAGTATGGGCCTTGCCATCTCGAGTATCGGCGGTATCTGGGCCAGGCTCGTCGCAATTCCTGTCAGCGAAATGAATGCCAGACTCAGCATTCCGTAGGCCGAATTGAAGGCGAAGTAGTCTTCAAGCGGAATTTCATATTCAAATACCAGTACATTCATCAGCAGGCTCGAAAACAAGGTAAGAGCCAGGGTAAATACCGGATTGAGTCGTAAAAACATCGGCGGATTATACTTAAGCACCGCACCGGCCGAAAATGTATCAGCCCATTTTGCAAAGGCTCTCTTTTCCGAACCCGAAAGCTTTATCTTTCTGATTCCGGAGATCATCGCGTAGCTGATACCACATTCCTTCGCTTCAAGCTCCATCTTCTTCCTGTCCACCTTAATCTGCATGAGCGAGGTGGCTATCGTGAGGAGCACAGTCAGCAGGATTACGGTCATCGCCGGGATCACAAGCACTTTCGCATAGTGGAAAATCTGGCCTATATATATAAGGGAAGCAAGCGAAGTAAGACCGCTGCCGACTGCCACTCCGAGAAGCAGGGTCGAAAGCGAGTTGACACTTGAAACACGCTTGCTGAGCTCACCGGAGGAGTACTTCCTGAAGAAGTTGGCGGGCATGGATAAGGTTCTCATCATTGTCGCCGCCTGGACCGATATGTCAATCTTGGTTACTATCCTTTTGTTCACAAGCGATTCTATCGCTTTTATTATCTCGCTCGCAATGCTTGCAGACGTCATCAGTATCGCAAGACCCGCAAGCAGTCTCATGCTTCCGCTCTCGACGAGCTTGCCCGTCATTATCCTCATCGCAATGGGGATAAGCATCATTACGCCCGCCGAAGCGAAGCTTAAAAATATCAGGGTTATATAGTCCGAAAGCTTTATGCGGCCCACCATGAAAGCGATGAGGTCGGAAATTCCGATCTTCTTCATCGGAAGCGGGTAGTAGAAGCAGACCCCGATTTCACGGAGCTCCTTTGCCTTCTTTGCACCGAGCTTTACCTTTTTGCCGCTTGCATGGTCGATATAGTAGTAGCCTGAAAAGCGGTCCGGAAGAAGCGCTATCGCATTTCCGCTCTCCTCCTCGAACGCCAGCACCGGTGTAAAGGAATCCTTGTACCAGCCTTCCGTAAGCTTGATGTTACGGCGCATGATGCCGTGGGGACGAAGCTTATATTCAAGCTGCTCGTCAAAATCCCCTACACCCTGCGGAACATCGCCCGGCTTGACATGGTAATATCTGAGTATCTCATCGATGGCTGCACTTACGATCAGTCTTTCATCGTCCAGCCTCGTCTCCTCCTTGCGTCCGAGCACAGCGCCCGCGAGCTTTATATAGGAGCCCTCAAGTATTTCCCTGTCACTGTTCTTTCTTTGACGAAGTTGTTCGTCAAACCAACCCATGCTGTACCCTTCCTCTATTCGTTGGCTACCAGCTCAGCGTATAGACCGTTGTTCTTCATTAAATCTTCATGGCTTCCGCGCTCCACGATCTTTCCATGATCCATCACGATGATCTCATCACAGTCCTTTATGGTCGAAAGCCTGTGGGCAATAACAAGGCAGCTTACGCCTCTGTCCTTGATCGCCCTTACCACCTCATACTCGGTCTTTGCATCGAGCGCACTCGTTGCCTCGTCAAGTATTATTATTGAAGGATCCTGTGCAAGAACCCTTGCGATCTCAAGGCGCTGTCTCTGTCCGCCGGACAGATCCTTTCCGCCCTCGCTCAAGTGGTAATTATAGCCACCCTCGCGCTGCATGATATCGTCGTGCAGCTGCGCATCCCTTGCGGCAAGTATCATTTCGAAGTCCTCAATGGACTCGTCCCACATTTTTATATTGTTGGCGATGGTATCGTCAAAAAGGATTATATCCTGATCCACCACCGCTATCGTTCCCGTAAATACCTGGCGGTTTATCTTCTCGATCGGTATCCCGTCAAAGAGGATTTCTCCCGACCATGGTCTGTGAAGACCCGAAATAAGTCTCGAAAGCGTTGATTTTCCGCAGCCGCTGCCGCCTACTATCGCAACTCTCTTTCCCGCCTCAAGCGTAAAACTCAGATCCTTTATCAAAGGCTCGTCAAGCTTCTGGTAACCGAAGGTCACATTCTTAAGCTCAACCTTTCCGGAGAGCTTTTTGTAGTCTGTGGCATCGTCAAGCTCGGTATCCTTTACCATCGGATCGTCCGGATATTCCATTACGTCATCGATACGCTCCATCTTAGTGCGGAGCTCCTGAAGCGTCTGGTCCGCCGAAATAAGCGAATGCGCCGGATTTATGAAGGAGCCCATGTAACCCTGGAAGGCAACCATAAGACCTATGGTGAACTTTCCGTTTATTACAAGGTATATTGACATGAACTGCACTGTATAGCTTGTGATCACCGATATGAAAGTAGGCAGCAGGCCGAATCTCTGCTCAAGCCTCGTATATTTTACAAAGCCGGCATTTACCGATGCCTGGTAGCCTGCCCAGCGCTGGAAGAAACCGTTCTCTGCACCGCTGGCCTTGATGCTTTCAATCATTTCGATTCCGGAAACCGTTGTCGCAGCAAGCTTTCCCGAATCCCTTACCGTTGTTCTTGCAATGTTTACCCTCTTTTTTGCGATTATCCTTGATACCACAAAATTCAGGAATATGGAAAAAAGCCCTATCGCCGTCAGGATAACACTGATCCTTAACATGACGAAAAGATAGAAGCCTATCATTATATTATTAAGAAGAACCGGTGCGAATATTTCCACCAGACCTTCCGCTATTCCGGCATTGGTGCCCTGTCTCTGGGCAATATCTCCGGACATTCTCTGTGAGAAGAAGTCCATCGGAAGATGCAGGACCTTCCACATATATGAGCTGCTGCCGATAACCGAAAGCTTACCGGACATACGCTTCTTGTAAATTGCCTGTATCGCACTGACTATAAGCTGCAGTATGATGAGCGCAACCATCACGATCACATAGCCCTTGAACCATTCCGGATTATATCCCGTAAGCAGCCGGTCGATGTAGATACGGTTCGTTACCGGATTTATCAGTCCGAAAAGGAAGGAAATGAGTCCGAATATCATGGTCAGCACAAGCGCCTGCTTTGCACCCATCATTTTCTTTCTCGCGAAAGAAAATACCGACTTCTTCTTTCCGCCGGGCTCAAATTCTTCGCCGGGTTCAAGGAATATCGCAATTCCGGTAAAGCACTTGTCGAACTCATCGAAGCTTACCCTGATGTCACCCTTTGAAGGATCGTTCAGATAGGCATATTTTCCTTTGAAACCCTTAAGCACCACGAAATGCTTGAGATTCCAGTGGATTATGCAGGGAAAACCGCCCTTGTTCCTTAACACCTTCGGCTCGAAGAAAAAACCTCTGGTCTTAAAGCCGTAGCTTCTCGCAGCCTTCATGATGTTCTTGGCATTTGCACCGTTTCTCGAAACACCGCAGTCAGCACGGACCTGTTCGAGCGGTACCCACTTGTCATAGTAGGCCATTATCATCGCAAGGCTTGCGGCACCGCACTCCATGGTTTCAAGCTGCATGATGGTCGGAACCTTTGCAATACCTTTTTTCAAAGGCTGTTTGGTTTTTCCGGTATTTTTCCGGGACTCACTCATTCTGAAACCTCTATTCAAACAGGAAGCTGACAGGAGTCAGGCTTTCCGTGGTAATTTCCGCATCATATTCTCCGTCGGGAAGATCGATACTGCAGGATCCGGTCGTTCTTCCGAATTCGTCGGTAACGACATCTCTTATTTTGGTGCTTTTTCCTTCGATCTCAATCTCCATTCCGTCTTTGACATCCTCGGCGTCGATAGCCGGAATTTTGACCGTTACCTGTCCGTCCTTAATGCTTGCCTTTGCATCAACCTTGGTGTCAAGATGACCGAGAAAGCCCCATGCAATAAGGCCCGTAAGCAAAACAAGAACCGTAGCGAGAACCATCCATACGGAGGTTGATGTTACCTTGAGGTACTCGGTAAGGTCATCCGGAGTGGACATCTTTTCCACTGTCTTTTGTCTAAATAGTTCTTTATCCATAGTTTTTCCTTTTTTTCACTATTTTATCAGACAATATATCTAGATTATCATACCATATTTCGACGATAAATAGTATATAAAAAAGCATTTCAAGGCCAAAAGTTCACAAAATTTTCACATTTTACGCAAAAAAAATAAACATAAAACAAGTTAGGAGGACATCTCTCGGATGTCCCCCTTTCTTTTTTTCATCTAACGTCACTAACCTTAATTTTCTTTGTCTTGGGGTCCCATGACTCCGGTATGGTAATATAGTATTCCTTTGTAGCATCGAGACTTGCACCACAGTTGTTGCAGATTACACTGCAAACCTTGTACTTTATCTCGCCCATCATACCGCCGCCACCGACTACCTTCTCAACCTTGTTGATCTGAGCCTCACCGTTATGAGGGCAAGGAGTTGAGCTGCATCCGCCGGATACATTTGCAAGAGCCTCATCTGAAAGCTCGATGCCTTCCTCACCTGCGAGGTTCATCAGCTCGTCCATGTTCTTGCACTGTCTTGCCTTTTCCTGAAGCTCGGGTGACAGATCCTTAATATACTTATCAACATCAAAATTTGCCATTTCAGTTCCCTCCTGTCTTAGATTATGTCGTTAATGTAAACCGACTGAGTGTAGATCGACCAGTCACTTCTGATCTTGATCCTGTAGTCCTTGGTTGCAGTAACGATTGCCTGGCACTTGTTGCATCTTGCCTTGGTAACCTTATAGGTAACTTCGTTTCCTACCTCTTCAATCTTGGTTGCCTCATTTACGGTACCGTTAAAGCCCCTGTGCTTGCAGGATGAGGTGCATCCGCCGGATACGTTCGCAAGTGCTTCATCGGAAAGTTCAACTCCCTCGTCGCCGGCAAGCTCCATCAGCTCGTCCATGTTCTTGCAATGTCTCGCTTTTTCCTGAAGCTCGGGTGACAGATCCTTGATATAGTTTTCAACATTGAAATTGTCAGCCATAATTTTTTCCTCCTGTTTTAATTTCGACCGCCTCAATTTCGTCGCGGTTCCTTTTCTCTAAGCCCACTATAACACGGATATTGCACCAAAAGTGCACCAAAAATCAAAATTTTTTAATTTTTTTCAAAATTTTTTTCAAAAAACGCAAATAAACGTAAAATGGTGCACTTTTGGTGCGCGGGAGAAGGTATATTAAGGTAAAAATATATAAATCCAGGAG
>JAFRWN010000154.1 GCA_017437965.1 Lachnospiraceae bacterium | reverse complement strand
GAGAGCAGAAGAAGCATACGTAAATATGTTCATCCCGAGGATCAGGAAAAGGCAATAAGAATACACTACAAGGATGCTATGCTCTCTAATCTTAAGAGGGGCAGCTCCTTTTCTATTGAATACCGTCTTGTTGTAAATGAACAGGTAAAATATATAAGGCATAGCGAGATTATGGCCAAGGACAAAAAGCACATAATCGTCTGCATCGAGAATATCGATCTTGAAATACTTGAGAGAAAAGCCCTTAAGGAAAAGCAGAAGAAAAGCCTTACCTATACCCAGATCGCCGAGAGCCTTGCATCGCATTATGACATGATCTATTATGTCGACTGCTCAAATTCCCATTATTCCGAATTTTCGACACATAAATTGTACGGTGAGCTTGAAATCAAGGAAGAGGGCAAGGATTTCTTTGCGGCTTCCGAAACCAATATTGACAGGATCATCTACTATGAGGACAGGGAAAGACTCAGGTTATTTCTTGACCGTGACAATCTGATCTCCCAGCTTGAAAAACACAGACAGCTTGTTGAAGATTACCGTATGTCAGTTGACGGCGGTGATATTCAGTACACACGTATGACTGTCATATTCTCATCTGATGAGAGTCATTTCATCATCTGCGTTGAAAACCGCGATGAAGAAGTGAGAAAGGAAAAAGAGCAGCTTCAGGCTCTTACAATGGCAAATGAAATTGCCAGAAAAGATCCGCTTACGGGAATCAGGAACAAAACCGCCTATAAAGAAAACGAAAAAATGCTTCAGAAATCCATTGAGGACAGAAGCATCAGTAATTTCGGTATTGTTTTGTGTGACATCAACAATATGAAGGTCATAAACGATACCCAGGGACATAAGGCAGGGGATGAATATATATGTGCAGCCTGCAGGATGATATGTCACATCTTTGACCACAGCCCCGTGTTCAGGATCGGCGGTGACGAATTCATCGTAATACTGAAAAACCAGGATTTTACCGAGAGAGCCAATCTGATGTCTGCTTTAAGAAAGCAGGTTGAGGATCATATAAATATCGGTGAGGGTGTTGTTTTTGCCGCAGGTCTTGCGGAATTTCAGTCTTATGAAGACAGAAGGGTCGATGATGTATTTGAACGCGCCGACAGGGCGATGAGGGATGAAAAGCAGAGACTTAAAGAGCTTGAGCTTCTGAAGGAAAGCCGGTCAATGAAGGAAATTTCAAACTTCAGGACCATTCCGGAGGACAGGAGAAAAGCACTTATTTCTCTCTATAAATCCTTTGAAATTATTGCGGAAGGAACTTATGTATATCTTTGCGACATGAAATATGATTTCTCGCGCTGGTCAAAGAATGCCGTGGACGCTTTCGGACTTCCGTCAGAATTCATGTACGGTGCGGGAGACATATGGGAGGAACATATTCATCCGGATGACAGGGAAGCCTACCGTAAGGGAATCGAGGAAATATTTACGGGCGCTTCATCCGGACATGATATGCAGTATCGTGCAAAGCGTATTACAGGCGAATACAATGTATGTACCTGCCGAGGAGTTGTAATAAGGGATCTGAACGGCGAAGCAGACTATTTTGCCGGTACGATTAGAAACCATGGCATACAGAGCCAGATAGATACGCTTACAGGACTCAGGAACCAGTACGGTTTCTTTGAGGATGTCGAGATTGCAATAAAGAGAAACAGTCCGATAAATATTGCTCTGATCGGACTTACAAAGTTTTCGGAGATCAATGAAGTTTACGGCTATCACTTCGGAAACCGCGTGATCCAGCTGTTTGCAAGAAAATTATTTGAAGATGTGGGAAATACAGGACACAGCTACAGGATTGACGGTACAAAGTTCGCGATAATAAGCAATACGCTTTCAATTCCTGAAATAAAACAGAAATATGAAGCATTCAGAAACTTTTTCCGTGAAGAATTCATTGTTGACGAGAAAAAGATAATGCTGGAAGCCAACTGCGGAGCTCTTGAGGTAGACCATTTTGACATCGATTCGCAGACTATTTATGCCTGCCTGAATTTTGCATATACCGAGTCCAAGTCGAAAAAGCGTGGCGACCTTGTTGAATTCTTCAACAACTTAAATGACAGCAACCGTCACAGACTGGAAAAGCTTCACGCCATCCGCGCATCGATCATGCACGGTTACCGTGGATTCTACCTGCTTTACCAGCCCGTTGTAGATGCGGAATCGGAAAAGCTTATCGGTGCCGAGGCACTGCTTCGCTGGAAAAATGACAAATACGGGATGGTACCGCCAGATCAGTTCATACCGCTTCTTGAGTCGGATCCTTTGTTCCCTGATCTTGGTGAATGGATACTGAGGGAAGCCATTGTTCAGGCAAAGCAGATACTTAAGAACAATCCGACCTTTGTCATCAATGTAAACCTGTCCTATACCCAGATTGAAAAGCCTGATTTTGTGGACATGGTACTTCGGATACTTAATGAGCTCGGATATCCGCCTGAGCATCTCTGCCTTGAGGTAACGGAGAGATGCAGGCTTCTGGATATGGAGCTTCTGAAAAATGTTCTGGCAAACCTTAAATCAAGGGGCATTCTTATCGCACTGGATGATTTCGGTACCGGTTTCTCATCTATAGGAATTGTAAAGGAGCTTCCTTTCGATATCATAAAGATTGACAGAAGCTTCGTACAAAGAATAGAAGACGACGAGATGGAAAGAAGGCTTATCGAGCATTTTGCAAGCCTTGCATCCATGTTCGGCGCAAGAGTATGTGTTGAAGGTATTGAGACCTCGGGCATGAGGGATATACTCCAGAAATTCAATGTAAAGAGTTTTCAGGGTTATTACTATGCAAAACCGCTTACTCCCGAGCAGTTTGATGAGTGGAACGGTACGAGATACATCTAGGGAAGGAAAAGAGGCGATATAATTGTATTATTTCATTGTCAGCGCGGCTTCGGCAGGCGGTAAAGGACTTAAGGTCTGGAAGGCTGTGAAAAAAGGCCTTTCAGATACCGACGTGAAATACAAGGCATACAGAACAGAGCATAAGGGTCATGCAGGAGAGCTTGCGAAAAAGATCTCGGAACTGCCGGATGAACATATTAGGATAGTGATCCTCGGCGGTGACGGTACCGTGAACGAAGTGATAAACGGCATAACGGATCTTTCAAAGGTAAAGCTGGGTGTCAT
>JAFRWN010000153.1 GCA_017437965.1 Lachnospiraceae bacterium | reverse complement strand
TTATTCATATAGTCGGGATCTGTCAGAAGCCTCTTTATTCCGATTCCCGCATCAAGCTCAAGTTTTTTGAGCATGGTTTCTTTCTTTATGTTTAAGGATTCACGTTCAATGCTTTTCTTTGAAACTCCTTTGGCATTCTTCAGGTTTTCAAGCGTAGCCTCAAGAAAACCAAGCTGGTCTTTCAGGCCGGCAACATAAACATCGGCAGCGTTTTTAACTTTTAAACGTCCCCTTTCCCTTTTCCCTGAAAGATATTCATATCTTCTTTGTTCAAAGGCCTGAACTGCTTTCTTTTTTTTCTCGGGGAAAGCATGGTTTTCCTTATTATAGAGCTCGGCGCGTTTTTCGATATTGTTTAACACCTTTTCAAACTTATTTAAAAAAGCCAGGTCCTTAGAGTTAAGCGGATTGTCTTTATGTGTATTGTTATAATCTTCTGCGGCCTTTTTTAATTTTGCCACTTCGTCCTTAAACAGATCTCTTTCTTTAGTATTAACATTCAGCATAAGCATGCCGTTTTTCGCATACGACCTGTCAAACAGACAAAAATCCTTCTGCATATGTTCTTTAAGCGTTTTTCCTGCAAGAAGAAGATCTTTGAATTCCTTGCTCTCATCTTCATTTTTCTGTGTTTTTTTAATAAGCTTTGCAATCTCGTAAGGATAATCGGAGATTATCTGCTTTGCTTCCTTCATAAAGTCGTAATCATGGATATTGATAATGGCATTGGAAAGTCCGTAGCAGTTTTTCACCTTTTTTGCGATTATTCCGAAAAGGGATCTGTTTTCCGCTTCCGGTGTATCAAAATCGCCAAGTTCATAAGGGATCGAAAATGCATTCAGTTCCTCACTGGTACATACTCTCGGAACTCCGGGAATCAAAGTCCCGGGCTCAGCATCTTTATACTGCTCTTCAGAACGCCTGATCACATCCTGAAGGTCATGAAGTTTCTCAACGGTCTTTTTAACCTCCTTACTGTCAAGGTCATAGCCGTAAAGCATGAATTTGAAGCTGTCCTCGTCCATTTTCATGATCTTATCGGCAGTAGCTTTCGGTATCACCTTCAGGTTTTCAAGCGGAACCGCAACGCTTGTGGCCCCGATATGTCTTTTTGCACCGAAACTGGTATCGTTATCGATACCAAGCACATCCGTCACCTTGCCGTTTTCATATTTAATGACAACGTTACCGCCGTGTCTGTCAGGGTTTCCGCACAGATAATCAACAAGCTGAAGGTTTGCGATCTTTTCCGCGAGACCGTCCTGGTCAAGCGCAGTTTCATCAGCCTGAAGGAAGGGGTCATCAACCTTAATGGTATGGGGGTCAATGCCTTTTGCTTCCTCCATTATTGTTCCTTTAAGGACGGTTTCCTTACCGTTCAAGACAGTCTTAACGTGAATATTTTCGGAATGTGCAACCACATTTTCACATCCCATCATTTCCGCAACCGCAGTCATGGCGGAATTTCTCTTATCATGCCGGGAGTTTTCATTAATTCCCAGTCTATTATTCATGTTCTGCGCAAAAATCTCTTTTTGCATGTTGCGCAGATATTCAAGATATGCTCTTATAGTATTGGGATCTGTGTGCTGCTTAAAAAAGGCTGCGCCTTCCTCATCTACGTTTTTCTGCATTCTTTCCGACATTTCGGCCGCCAGTTCTTTAGAAGGCTTCGAAAGACAATACGTTATATACATACTGTCATTTTTGACTTCATTCTTAAAAGTTTTTCCCAACGAATTCCCTGCCGTTTTTAGGAAAGTTTTTTTATACTCCGCCGGAAGACCGTATTTCAGTGCAATTTTATCATATTCCGGAACATATAAATTTCTATAATGAACTGATTTTGAACTTTCGGTAAAATATCCGTTTACCGGCTTTTTCCCGGGAAGTTTCATTTCAAGCTTAAAACGCTTGCTCTGGTTTCCTCCGACACTCGGCAGCTCGTCAAGGCTTTTGTCAAGCTCTATCAAAGTCGAACGGGAGGTCTCGAAAATGTCGTTAAGGCTCTGATCTGTATTGTTCTTAACACTGTTATACAGAGCACGCTGATCCTTTGACATAACGCGGCGCAGATTTTTTAGCTTTTTGTATTCCTCAGTCTTTTCCTGTTTGTCATTTTCAAGATTTTCACAGATTTTTTCAGCTTTCTCGATAAGGATATTATAGAGTCTCAACATCTCTTTTTTCTTGTCCGGATGAAAATATTCCAGTTTCGAAGCCTCATCAAGCCTGAAATCAAGCATGGCCAGGTTAGCGGCGAACTGCTTGACCTCTTCCCCGTACTTATTATCCTCCTGCAGTTCAAGCAGGAAACTGTTATACTGTGTTTTTCTTTTGGTTAATCTGTTTTTTCCGGGCATAAACGATCACCACCCTTATATTTTTCTCTGTATATTTTTTTTGCTGTTATCATTAACCGGAAGCTTGCTCAGCTTATCGAATGCCACTGCCATGCTGACAGGATTGAAAGTTGCTGTCAGGGCCGCGTCTTTCTCTATACCTGCGCTATGCAACGCTCTTCTTAATCCGATATGTGCTTTTTTATCGGGATCCATGCTTTTGATAGTTGCGTTATAAGCGTTGTTTATATCAAAAGGCCTGATATAATAATTTGCAAAATCTTTCAATTCCGGTGTTTTCATGAAATTGTCTACTGCATCATTTCCATCTGCCTTAACATTCTTAAGAGCATCAAGCACCATCTTGTCATATTTGCCGGCTTTATCTCCTTTATTCTGCGCATCTTTCTTGGCTTTTATCAGCTGTGTTGCAACAGCCCTCCTAAAGAGCTCCTCCTTGCTTTCACTGATTTTATTCCCCATTAAAAATCCGAGCTCATCGACCAGCTTATCGGCATCCTTTTTAGGAAAACCTATGACCGCAAAGCCGATTTTAATGTCAAGATTCATTTTTGCAGCCGTGGCATCTTTATCTTTCTTTTCCTTTTTTGCATTTTTCCACTTCATATAATCAGTGATAACGGCGTCTTCGGTTTTCGCAAACAGATCACTATAATCGATCAGGTCGCTTTTTGCTTTGAGCAGGTTACTGTATTCGTTTTTCTCTGATTTTTCAAGAGCGTCATATTCGTCTTTTAAACGATTCTTTTCGGCCATAAATTCGTTATACTCTTTGAGGCTTTGTTCCATTTTTTCATATTCTCTTTTCAGACCGGATATAAAAATTCGGTTATCCTCGGTATAATTCCACCTGAGCTCTCTTCTTGAAAGCTTGTGCGGCGTAAAATCGTCATTGTGCTTATTCTCAGTGATGTTACGTTTAATTTTATATGTTCTGTAATCATTAATGGCTTTGTCGGCATCGTCTATCAGCTTCTTGATGTTTTTCATATCGGCCGATATTTTTTTTACTCCGTCTTCGAAAACAAAGGCTTTCTTTCCGAATCCGCCGATGGCCTCATGAAGCAGTCGGGTTTTATTCCTCATTTCTGTATATTGCGGCGAACCCGTCTGATATTTTTTGTCCACGCTCTCAATGTTCTTAAGTATCTTATCCAGTTCTGCGAAGCTGTCGTAGGCAATCCTTCGTACAGATGCCTGCACCTTTTCGGAGCTGTTTATTTCGGCATCTTCAAGGTTCTTATTTCCTGTATGTTTTACCACTGACGCAAACAGGCTTGTTCCCACCGCAAGATCATTTTTAACACTCAGCAGATCAAGTTCCTTATCGTCAACCGTTCTCAGATGCGATCTGTCAAGAATACCCTTTGATTTGTTCGCGTAGAAATCGCGGCCGTCGGAAATCCTGTCCTGAAGAACTTTGATACGGTAGAGCATATTATCCATCTGTGTGGTCGTAATGTCCTGTCCGTAAAACATCTGCCGGATCTTATCTTCATTGAGATTCATGATCCACTCGGCTCTTTCCTTGCGGATCACCTTGATGTCCTTCAGTAAAAGTACCGCCGTCACGTTCGGATCTTCAGAATCCTTATCTCCGATTGAAGTATCGTTATCAAAGCCCTGCACACCGACAACCTGAACCTTTCCGTTCACCTCTTTAGTGATGTAGCTCATATTTGTGTAGCTCCTGTCGGTATTGCCGCAGATATAATCAAGTATCTGGAGATCGCACACACTCTTTTTGAGTTCAAGGTTTTCAAAACTTAAGGGAGTAACCTTCAGAAGATCGCTGTCCTTTCCGATTTTTTTAATGTCGGAGCCCTTGGCTTTTTGCATGAAGGTACCCTTTATTTTTCTGCCGCCTATCGTTATCTTTATGTCCTCTGATTTAGCGACAGCCTCCGGGCAGCCGATCATATCAGCCATCATCGACATTGCGGTGTTACGCCTGTTGTTGCGCTCCTTCATGCTTATACCGGTAGTTGTGCTTATTCCGAAAACGTTTAACACTCCCAGGTATTTGTTTGCCACATCCAGAAAAATATGGTACTGTTCCTCATTTCTGCAGATATTTTCAAATAAAAACTGTCCCTCTTCATCCGGATCTACCCGACTGTTAAATACTTCCACAGCTTTTTCATAGCCCATTTCGGCATATTTGCCCATTGTGTTTCCGTTCAGATCCTCTGTAACTTTCCTGTTATTATTGTAAATGAATCTTATATAGTTTTTAAATAATTCCTCGGTAAGAAAATCAGCTTTTTTCCCGTATTTCTTTTTTGTCTCGTTGAAAACCTTATCGGCTTCTTCAATTGAGCCTCCGCTCATTGTGGAATCGGGAGTAAAAAATCCCTCTACCAGCTGTTTTGCGGGATTTACAAGAACAAGTTTCATGCGGCTGTGCTGTCCGCCCGCCTCGTTTGCTCCATCGGCGTATTTGACACCGTAGGAATTGTTGATCTTTGATTTTTCGTAAAGAGTCTTCATGCTGAGGGCTTTTTTGTTCTTTTTTGCGGCAGCAACGGTCCTTGCATCCTTGCTGAGCTTTCTTTTTATATAATCGTACTGATTAACGGTCTGCCTCAGGCTTATAATTTCTTCATTATCAGCCGGTGACAGATTTTTCTTTCTGATAAGGGTTCCATAGTTTTCTCCTGCCGTTTTAAGCAGCCCGGAAACAGATTTCAGGCTTTCCCCGTAAAGTTTATCAAGCTGCATAAGCATATCAGGGCTCAGCTTTTTTGCAGGATTTGCCTTACTTTCATTGTCAAGCAGTTCCATCAGGGCAGCAAGCGCCGCAAAGGAAGTGTTGACCTTCTTCTTTTCTTTTGCTAAAGTATCGTTTGCGGAAACCTTCCGGAATTTTCCGGCGAACTTCTTATACTCAGCTATTCTCTTCTGTATACGGTTTTTTTCAGGCATAGTCTTCCCTCCTGTCCTTCGGGACTCCCGATATTTTCGGGGTTTTTCACATTATAACACCCTAAGTGCATCAAATATGCACCAAATATATAAAAATTTTTTCTTTTTTTTTATTATCTCCCTCTCCTCGTATGAGCATTCCTCTTTCCGGTATCTTTGGAGTATTTGGAGAGGCAGGCATAATGAAAAAACAATTTTTATAGTGGCATAAAAGTCTAAGATGTGATATAATATTTCTGCACGTTTAAAAAACATGTTAAAAATTTTGCTGTAAAGGAGAAATATAATGACTATCACACCTCTTCAGACTGCAAGATACGCATATAATCCCAAGCTTCCCGGAATGCTCAGGAACGGTATCGCAGAAATCTGTGTCAAGGACGGCGCAGCTACCGAAAGCGTAGCAGATCAGGACAAGATCAAGGCTCTTTTCCCCAACACTTACGGAAAGAATGAAATAACCTTCGCAAAGGGTGCAAATACCTCAGCCGCTAAAAAGCAGGTTGTAGGCGTTATCCTTTCTGGCGGACAGGCTCCCGGCGGACATAACGTAATCTGCGGCCTCTATGATGCATTCAAGGCTACAGACAAGAGCAATGTTCTTCTCGGATTCAAGGGCGGCCCCAGCGGACTTATCGAGGATGACTATATTGAATTTACCGATGAGTATATCAATGCCTACAGAAACACCGGCGGTTTCGATATCATCGGTTCCGGACGTACAAAGCTTGAGACTGAGGAGCAGTTCAAGATTGTTACTGAAGTAGCAAAGAAGCACGGACTTACCGCTATCGTTATCATCGGTGGTGATGATTCCAACACAAACGCAGCAGTACTTGCTGAGTACATGGCTGCACATAATACCGGCGTACAGGTTATCGGTTGCCCGAAGACCATCGACGGAGACCTTAAGAACGAGGATATCGAGGCTTCATTCGGTTTCGATACCGCAACCAAGACCTACTCAGAGCTCATCGGAAACATCGAGAGAGATGCTAACTCCGCTAAGAAGTACTGGCATTTCATCAAGGTTATGGGCCGTTCAGCTTCTCATGTTGCACTTGAGTGCGCACTTGAGACCCAGCCCAACATCTGCCTTATCGGTGAGGAAGTAGCAGCAAAGAAGATGTCACTTTCTTCAATCGCTGACTACATTGCTGATTCTGTAGCAAACAGAGCAGCAAACGGCGAGAACTTCGGTGTTGCAATCATCCCCGAGGGTATCGTAGAGTTCGTTCCCAAGTTCAGAGGT
>JAFRWN010000152.1 GCA_017437965.1 Lachnospiraceae bacterium | reverse complement strand
CTGTTGGTCAAAAGTCTTTATCCGTTTTATCCAAAGCCCTTTCTTCGGATGTCAACAAGGATGTCCGTGATGGATAAAAACCACATGAAAACAGTCAAACCCCATCATCCTTAGAAGTCAATTATTTGCTTGATGATTAGATAGAAAATCCGTATCTTTGCATCTTAATGAAGATAACAGCTGGACCGACAAGATCGAAAACCTTCCTGTATATGATTATGTGACTGGAAACAAGCTCACATATACATGGACCGAAGGTGAAATGCCTCAGGGTTACAGCCTGAAGAGCAGCGTGGAAAGCGATACTGCAAATGGTAAGCTTACCACACTTACCAACAGTCATACACCTGAAACCATCAGCATCACTGCCAAGAAGGCATGGCTCAATGCGGATGAGACCACAGAAGCTCCCGAGGGTGCAAACGTAGTATTCGGACTCTTTGAAAAGGACGGAACCGAAGCAATAGCTACGATAATCCTTGACGGAACAGTGGATGAAGAAGCAGAAGCATATGAAAGCGAAGCATGGACTGCAAGCTTTACAAACCTTCCGAAGTACAAGGCCGGACAGGTTGGCGTAGAAATCGAATATGTAGTAAAAGAAACTATCGCATATTCAGATTACACTGACCAGAATCCTGATGGAGTATCGGACGGCGAGACCATCACCAACAAGCAGGATACCGGTAAGATCCTCATCAGAAAGACTATAAAGGGCGACATCACCGATGAAGACCGTGCAGGACTTACCTTCGTAGTGAAGGATAAGGACGGCAACGAGGTAGGTACCTACAAGCTCGGAGAAGATTTCGACGAGGAAAAGGACGATGATGGAAACGTAGTAAGCTATGTGAAGACCATCGAAGTTCCTGTAGGCAGATATACTGTTGAGGAAACACTTTACAAGCTTGACGGAACCAAGGAAACTGTTAAATACTCTGTTGATAACAGTGAAGCTAAGGAAGGAACCGAAACCGAGGAATTTACGGTTGTAAAGGATGAAACCAATACGGTTGAATATGAGGATGATTACGAGCTCTTCGGAAACATCTCCATCAGAAAGACCATAAAGGGCGACATTACCGATGAGGACCGTGCAGGACTCACCTTCGTAGTGAAGGATAAGGACGGCAATGAGGTCGGAACCTACAAGCTCGGAACTGATTTCGACGAGGAAAAGGACGATGATGGAAACGTAGTAAGCTATGTAAAGACAATCGAAGTTCCTGTCGGAAAGTATACTGTTGAGGAAACTCTTTACAGGGTTGACGGAAGTACCGTAACCGTAACCTATGTTGTTGATAACGGCGAGGTGAAGGAAGGCGATACGACCGAAGAATTCGACGTTGAAAGAGGCAAGACCACAACGGTTGAATACGAGAACGATTATAAGGAAGAAGAGTCAAGCAGCAAGACTGACGACGAAAATGACTCATCCTCAGGATCCACCGATGGTGGCAGCGAGGAGAGAGGTCCTAAGACCGGAGATGATATGCAGGTTAAGACTCTCGCATTTATCGCAGTTCTCAGTATCATAGTTGCAGTTTTTGCAAAGAAAAAAGAAGATGCCGAGTAAATTGAGGCATTAAAAAAACAAAAACTATTAAAAAAGTGCCGGGTTCGGAAGAATCCGGTACTTTTTTGTTGATTTAATTTCGGAAAAAGGCTAAAATATTCTTATAATGCTGAAAACTGGAGTAGTAATACTACTAAGAACGGAGAAGTATGATGGTAAAAAGATTTTTAAAAAGCAGGATTTTATGTTTGGTGCTTTGTGTTGTAATGCTGATCACCCTGCTGCCTTTTCGGTATTTTGAAAATGTATTTGCAGCGAGAGAGGAAAGATACCAGTGTGACGAGTGTGGCGAGTGGCTTCCTCAGGATGAATTCTGTTCCGAGTGTACGATGCACAAAGACAATGATGCCTGCGGTCACTTTAATCACTGTCCGCAATGTGGAGGGTGCAACACTTTAAAAGATGATTTCTGTGATACCTGTGGTCTGTGCTCGGATTGCTGGGAGAACGATTCTGACCACTGCGATATCTGTGGCGATGAAGGAAATATATGCGGAAGCTGTGGCTTGTGTGATGACTGCATAGAAGAAACTCATGCTCACTGCGTAAATGGGCACTGTCTGGGTGATGTTGATGCCTGTCCGGTATGCGGAACAGATAATGATAATGTTCATTGCGAAAACTGTGCACTTATCTGCAGCGTCTGTGATAACTGTTTCTTTAATGATGAAGATGAATTCTGCTTTGATTGTGGTATGTGCAAAGGATGTGCCTTAGAGCTTAATTACCATTGTGAAAACTGCGAAGAACATAAGGACGATGTCTGTGATACCTGCGGTTTATGTCTGGATTGTGCTCTTGAAAGCGGTACACATTGCCCTTTATGCCATGAATGTGCAGAGGGAGAAATGTGTGATGAAGGCGGCGATCATTGCAGAAACTGCTGTGAAGCAAACGGTTGGGAATGTAGCGAATGCGGTGCATGCATGGAGGCATTGGGACTTGAAAAATGCCGTTACTGTGGTTTTTGTGAAGAATGCTGTCGTCTTTATGCAGAACTTGAGAACTGTACCTGCGGTGAATTCTGTACTGAACAGCCCGACTTTGCCAGCCATTTCTGTGAAAAATGCGGAATATGCTTTGATGTTGAAGAACAGTGTGAGTTCTGTGGCCTTTGTAATGATTGCTGTAAGGATACTGCATGTGAATTCTGCGGTATGTGTGTGAAAAATCCGGAATATAAAAACCATTACTGTAAGGAATGCAGTGGGTGCAAGTTATTTAAGGATTATTGCGACACCTGCGGTCTTTGTAAGGAATGCTGTGAGAAAGCCTCGGCATGTTCTGCAAATCTTTGTGCAAAAGATGCAGACTACAAGGATCATTTCTGCAACAGCTGTCATGAGTGCTTCCATGACGTAAAAATCTGCCTGAGCTGCAAAGAAAACGGAGTACTACGCTGTGCTGACTGTTGTAAAGAACATGATAATTCAGCCAATGCGGGCTCGGAAAAGCTCCATTTCATACGTCAGCCCAAAAGCGTAAATTGTCGTGTTTCCGATAACCAGAGCGATGATGACAAGGATTACTTCCTTAATACCGTTACTTTTTCAGCAAAAGCCAGTGAAAGTGATGCCAGATACCAGTGGTATTACAGGTACACTGACGATGGATACAAGTGGATTAAATTTGAGGATGAAAAGAATATGGGCTTTGATATGGTAAAGGGTTCCGCAACCGATACCCTTACCATAGTGGTTCCTACCGATGCCTGCTACAACCCCATTGCTGTAAGATGCGTGGGAACAAAAGAAAATACTACAATCCGTTCAAACGAAGCAAAGGTAAATGCAAGCCATTACTATAACACCTACGATGCGGATCCGGTCGATTTTGAAACCCACCATGTTCGCACATGTGTAGGTGATGGTTGTGATGCTTACCTTGAGACAAGCTATGCCCCGCATAAGTTTGATTCATGGATTACTATAAAGCCCGCAACAGAAGACAAGACCGGAATCAAGCGCAGAAGATGTTCGCTTTGTCTGTATTATGAGGATGAGGTGATCCCTGTTGCTCACGAGCATATATGGCTGATAGGTTTTATACCATATGACAGTAAATATCATTGTTATGAATGTCTCATATGTTCCGAAAAAAAGAATATAGTTGCCCATAATTTCGGAACCATCACGGTTACCAAGGAGCCCACGGAGGATGTAAAAGGCAAGGGCACGCATAAATGTCTTGATTGCGGCTATGTGGAAGAAGTAACGATTCCAAAGCTTGCACATACCCATGATTATCTGAAATATGAAGAAACCGACTGGGACGACAGCATGTACGGTGAATTTACAGAATTTTACAATTCTGCGGGACATTGGAAATATTGTCTCGAGTGCATGAAGTTTGAAAACGGTAAATTCGTGGACGGCGCAAAATATGACATTGAAGACCATGTATATTCTACTCCGGAACTATGGAGCAGGGCTGATGATTCACTTTACTGGGTCGAAACCTGCGAAATCTGCGGTTATAAGAGATATTATGAATTTGAAGATCCTGAAGAAGGCTCTTACTATATCTATATTTCCCAGGGTAAGGCATATTCTTCGGATGATTACAGGGCAATACATGAGATAACTTACGCAGTGCCCGGACAGAAGGTATATATTAAATGCGACAATGCGGATATCCCCGACGGAAAGATCTTCCGTAAGTGGATAAATTCCGGAAACGGAGATTGTGACGTTACACTGGATAAGGATAAGCTGGTTAATAAGAACTCGTTTACCATGCCGGATCATGAGGTTGCCGTTCTGGCAGAAACGTACAAGTGCAGTCACGAAATGAGCCTTAACAAGTTTAAGGAAGATAATCCCGGCTGGTATATGGAACATCATAAATGGCCGACGGAAGATGAACTTTTTGATTATTACAGAGAAAGAGACTATTCGATAAGTCTTGAGCCTACATGTACCGTGGATGGCTATGAATGTGCAATACGCTGTAAAGTATGTGATGCGATAGTGGATTATGAAGTCGGTAATAAAAAGGCACAGGGCCATGTGATAACTATCGAAAATGCAGAAACGTCCACTTGTGTCTCCTATGGCTATAGTGGTGACAATAAATGCAGCGTATGTAATCAGATCGTGGAAAAGGGCGTAAAGCTTCCTAAATCGGACCATAAATATGGTGGAAAACAGATTGTCAAGGAACCAACTGCTACATCGGTAGGATATATCGGATATATCTGTCAGGTCTGCGGTAAGGTTGAAAGGACAAATGTCATACCATCTACAGGCGGTGCATTTACTCTTAGCTGGCATGGGGTTTCAAAAACCACGCTTGATGCAGGAGCAAGTGTTACAGTTAATGACGAAGCAGTAAATATGGATTTTGCCAAGAAATACTCAGGCGAGGTTAGTATTGCTGTTAAGGATGATATAAATTACGCAGATACACTTGTTATTTCAATAGACGGTGGTGAAACATGGACAAGAATGAAATATACATCAAAAAATGCAGATGGATATTATGTTTTCAAGCTTAATATGGTCTGTGATACCATCGTTGCTCTGGCGAGAAAGGGCGATGTGAATTTTGATGGAAAAGTAAATTCAGCCGATGCTCTGCAGGTACTCAGGTTTGATGTGCAGAAAGTGGATTTTAATGGTCTGCAGTTTATCGTGGCCGACGTAAATGTAGATGGATCTGTAAATTCAGCTGATGCATTGCAGATTTTACGCTTTGATGTAGGAAAAACTGATTTTAAGTGGTAAATCTTTTTTGTTGGCATATCTTAAAAACTGTGGTAAACTATAAAATAAGGGGGAGCGGGATACGCTCCCTTAAGGAGAAGGTACAATGGGCAAATATATCATGGCACTTGATCAGGGGACAACGAGTTCAAGGTGCATAATATTCGACAAAAAAGGAAATATCATCAGTCAGGCTGCCAAGGAATTCAGACAGTTTTTCCCGCAGAGCGGATGGGTTGAACAGGACCCCAACGAAATATGGTCATCACAGTTCGGTGTGATGATGGAATGCTACGCGCTTTCGGGTATCGATGCCGCCGATATTGATTCAATCGGTATTACCAATCAGAGAGAGACAACAATAATATGGGACAGAAAAACCGGCGAGCCTGTATGTAACGCCATAGTATGGCAGTGCAGGCGGACCGCACCCATGATAGAGGAAATAAAAGCCCTTGGCCTTTCAGAAATGATAAAGGAAAAGACGGGTCTTATTCCCGATCCCTATTTTTCCGGAACAAAGATACGCTGGATACTTGAGAATGTTCCGGATGCAAGAAAAAGGGCAGAAAACGGAGAGCTTCTTTTCGGTACAGTGGATACCTGGCTGATATGGAAGCTTACGGGTGGAAAGGTTCATGCCACCGACATGAGCAATGCAAGCCGCACAATGCTTTACAACATCCACACTCTTTGCTGGGACAAAGAACTACTGGAGTTTTTCAATATTCCGGAATCACTGCTTCCGGAGGTTCACAACTCGAGCCATATTTATGGTTATACCGTGCCTTCGGTTTTCTCGGTTCCGGTTCCTATCGCGGGAGTTGCAGGTGACCAGCAGGCCGCACTTTTCGGACAGTGCTGTTTTGAACCGGGTGATGTAAAGAATACCTATGGAACAGGGTGCTTCCTTCTGATGAATACAGGAGATAAGCCGGTGGAATCAAAAGCAGGACTCCTTACAACTATTGCTGCGACCACGGAAAACGGCAAACCCTGCTATGCACTTGAAGGCAGCGTATTTGTTGCGGGGGCAGCGGTAAAGTGGTTAAGGGACGAGATGAAGCTTGTGAGCAGTGCAGCCGAGACCGAAAAGCTTGCGGAATCGGTTCCGGATTCCGGCGGAGTATATGTGGTGCCTGCATTTACCGGACTCGGTGCTCCGTATTGGGATGCCTATGCAAGAGGCGCAGTCTTCGGACTAACGCGTGGGACAACCTCCGCACACTTTGTAAGGGCGGTGCTTGAATCGATAGCCTATGAATCCACGGATGTCATAAAGGCAATGGAAGAGGACAGTAACATAAAGCTTTCGGGACTCCGCGTAGACGGTGGTGCGAGCGCAAATGCTTTTCTACTTCAGTTCCAGTCCGACATACTCGGAACAACGATACTTAAACCCGAGGTTACCGAAAGCACGGCACTCGGAGCAGCTTATCTTTCGGGCCTTGCAACAGGATTCTATAAGGATATGCAGGAAATAAAAGCCAACTGGAAGCTTGCCACGGAATATAAACCTGAAAAGGATGAGGTATGGAGAAAGGAGCATCTTGAAGGCTGGAAGGATGCGGTAGGAAGAACGAGGAGCCGGGTATCAGTCGAAAGGTAAACAGGATTAGGAACTTCGCATTGGGAGGATATAAATGGACGAATTCACATTCAGATCAAGTAACAAGCATAACATGATACATGGCGTGATATGGAAACCTGAAGGAGAAATCAGGGCAATAGTCCAGATTTCCCACGGCATGATAGAATACATTGAAAGATATGCGGATTTTGCGGAATATCTCAACAAATACGGTATACTTGTTATCGGAAATGATCATCTTGGTCATGGAAAATCGGTTCTGACTGAGGAAGAATGGGGATATTTTGCCGATAAGAACGGCGGAACCTTACTTGTGAGGGATCTGCTTACCGTTACGAAGCTTATAAAAAGCGAACTGCCGGGCATACCCGTATTTCTTCTCGGACACAGCATGGGCTCGTTCATGGCAAGAAGATATCTGATCAATTTCGGGGATTATATTGACGGGGCGATTATCATGGGCACCGGAAATCCTTCGTCTGTAAGCCTTTCGGCAGGCCGTATGATGACTGCCACACTTGCAAAACTTCACGGAGGACACTACAGAAGCGATGCTGTGAATAAGATGGCCTTCGGTTCCTACAACAAACGTATTGCAAATCCGCAGTCACCAAATGCATGGCTGACAAGGGATGAGGAAATCGTTAAAAAATATGACAGTACGCCCGAAAACACCTTTAAATTTACGGTGAGCGGTTTTAACCAGATTTTTGAAACCATACAATATATCGAAAATCCGAAGCTGATCGACAAAATTCCCAAGAACATACCGATACTTCTGATCTCGGGCGAGGAGGACCCGGTCGGCGGCTACGGTAAGGAAGTACAGAAGGTTTATGATGCGCTTGATAAGGCAGGAATAGATGATCTGACAATCGAGCTTGTCGAGGGCGCAAGGCACGAAGTACTGAATGAAATCAACAAGGAAGAAACCTATAAATACATCCTTGACTGGATAGAAGCACATATTTAATAGCTGACGGATGAGGGAAAAACATGGATCTTAAACAAATCCTTAGGCAGGTACAATCCGGCGAGATGTCAGTAGACCAGGCAGAATCAAAGCTTTCCATGGTACCATACGAGGACATGGGCTTTGCAAAGCTTGACACAAACAGGGAGCTCCGGCAGGGCTTTCCCGAGGTGGTGTTCTGCAAGGGCAAGGCGGATGAGTATCTTGTGGAAATATATAAAAAACTATATGAAAAGAACGGCAGGGTACTGGGAACAAGGGCCGACGCACATCAGGCTGAGCTGATACGTAAAATGTTTCCGGAGGCTGAATATGATCCGGTCTCAAAAGTCCTGACACTGCAAAAAGAAAAGCAGGAACTTAAGGGCCTGGTCGCTGTCTGTTGTGCAGGCACAGCCGATCTTTATGTGGCTGAGGAATGTTCGAAAACCGCTGAGTTTTTCGGCGCAAAGGCAGAAAGGATATATGATGTCGGAGTGTCCGGAATACACCGTCTTTTTGCAAGGCTTGACGTGATAAGGGCCGCAAACTGTGTTGTGGCAATAGCCGGAATGGAGGGCGCTCTTGCAAGCGTGATAGGCGGACTTGTGACAAATCCTGTGATCGCAGTACCGACTTCTGTGGGGTACGGCGCAAGCTTCGGCGGGCTTTCGGCGCTTCTTACGATGATCAATTCCTGCGCGAACGGAGTTGCAACGGTAAATATTGACAATGGCTACGGTGCAGGATATCTTGCAACCCAGATAAACCGGCTTGCAATTAAGAACGATTAACGAAGAGTGGCAAAAACAAAAGATTAAGGGGATAAACTTATGGAAAGGACTTTATATCTGTCATGCAACGCAGGGCTTAGCGGAGACATGTTCGTTGCCGCGCTGCTTGATCTCGGGGCTGATGCGGAAGGACTTAAAAAAGTGCTTGAAAGCATCAATGTAGAAGGCTTTGAAATTGCAATAAAAAGGGTGAAAAAGGCAGGTCTTGACTGCTGTGATTTTGATGTGGTAATGAAAGAGGGCTATGAGAACCATGACCATGACATGGAATACCTTCACGGTCATGAACATGGGCATCATCATCACGACGATCACCATCACCATGACCATGATCACGACGATGATCACCACCATCATCACGAAGAACACCATCACCATGATCACGACCCTCACGACCACGATCACCACCACCGTGGTTTGAAAGATGTCCTTGAAATAATCTCCCGCGCAGACATGAGCGAAAAAGCAAAAAAGACTGCGGAACGAGTATTTGATATACTTGCTGATGCGGAGGCTTTGGCACATGGCACCACTAAGGAAAACGTTCATTTCCATGAGGTAGGTGCGATTGATTCGATAGCTGACATTGTTTCCGCAGCATACTGTCTTGATAATCTCGGAATTGACAAAGTGATAATTCCTTATCTCGCAGAAGGTGAGGGAACGATACGTTGTGCTCACGGCATACTTCCTGTGCCGGTTCCGGCTGTTGCAAATATTGTGGCTAAGGAGGGTCTGGTACTTAAGAAAACAGGCGTAAAAGGAGAGTTTGTGACTCCTACCGGTGCCTCGCTTGCAGCTGCGATAAAGACAGACGATAAGCTTCCGGAAGCCTATAAAATCCTGAAAAATGGTTACGGCGCAGGAAAGAGGGAATATGCAATCCCGAGTTTTGTGCGCGCCTCGATAATAGAAGAAGTAAGTGAAAACAAGCCCGGGGAAGTTGCAGGAGACGGTATATTAAAACTTGAAAGCAATATTGACGACTCGACCGGAGAGGCTCTTGGGTTTCTGATGAACCTGCTGTTTGAGGCGGGCGCAAGGGATGCTTACTACACTCCGGTTTTCATGAAAAAGAACCGCCCAGGCTGGATGTTAAGTGTCATATGTGATAAAGACAGGGCTGCGGAGCTTGAAGCTATCATATTCAAAAACACAACAACAATAGGAATCAGAAGGATAGCTGTGGAAAGAAACGTTCTTAGCCGCAAGCTCATGAAAAAAATGACCGGCTTCGGCGAAGTGCAGTACAAGTTGGTAAGCCTTGACGGCGAAGAAAGAAACTATCCCGAGTACGAAAGCATTGTAAAAATATGTAAGGCGACCGGAAGGTCCTACAATGAAGTATATTCAAGGCTTTACTCGGAACTTAACAGCTGAATTATTACAGGAAATAATAGATGGAACAATATAACGGCAGGAGCGTGAACGGCGGAATTGCCTCCGCTCCGATAAAAATTTACAGGAAGGAAGAGGTCCGTATAAGGCGTGAGCATGTTGCCGATACCGATGCAGAAATCGGAAGGCTTGAGCTTGCGATCATTGAGCTTTCCGACGAATTCAGAAGACTTGCCGACCGGGCAGGCGAAAATGTCGGGGAGGACGATGCGGAACTTTTCAATGCCTATATAATGATACTCCGTGACGAGATATTTATCGGAACCGTAAAGGAAACGATAAAGAACGAGCGTATCAATGCGGAATTTGCTGTAATGCGTGTGGCGCAGGGAATAGCGGAAATGTTTTCGGCGATGGAAGAGGAATATATGCGCTCGCGTGCCGCTGACATGGAAGATGTTGCCGACAGGCTGACGAGAGTGCTGATCGGAGAATCCTCAAGGCCTTTTGCAATCGATGAACCATGCATACTTGTTGCAGAGGATCTGAGCCCTGCGGAAACAGTGACGCTTGACAAACATCTGATACAGGGCATTGTGACGGTAAAAGGTTCCGTAACTTCCCACACTGCGATACTTGCGAGAATGATGGATATTCCAGCTATGGTCGGTGTGCCACTTGATCTCAGAAGTATAAAGAGCGGGCAGATGGCCGTGCTTGACGGCTTCAATGGCGTATTCATCACTAATCCGGATTTCGAAACCCTTGTAAAAACAAAGAACCGTATGGAAGAGCTTGCCAGAGAGAGTGAGGAACTTCTTTCCTACAGGGATCTTGAAAGCATAACGACAGACGGTAAAAGTATTTCGCTTCTGGCAAACGTGGCATCGACAAGGGATCTTGATGCGGTGGAAAAGTCGGGTGCCGACGGAATAGGCCTTTTCAGGAGCGAATTCCTGTACCTTGAGGGCAGAAGCTTCCCGGACGAGGAAAAGCAGTACAGGGCCTACAGAAAGGTCCTTGAGACCATGGGCGACAAGCCTGTAGTAATAAGGACCATGGATATCGGTGCCGACAAGCAGCCTGATTATTTCGGTGTTGAAGCGGAGGAAAATCCGGCGCTCGGTTTCAGGGCGATAAGGATATGCCTAAAAAAGCCAGAGATCTTCAAGGTGCAGCTCAGGGCGATTTTAAGGGCTTCGGTCTACGGAAACGCTAAGATACTTTACCCGATGGTAACATGTACCTGGGAGCTTGAATGGATAGAAAGGGTGCTTAAGGAAACCGTGGAGGAACTTGAAAAAGAGGGCGTACCCTATAAAATTCCACTTCAGGGAATAATGATAGAAACTCCGGCAGCGGCCGTGACGGCAGACCTTCTGGCAGAGAAAACAGGTTTTTTCTCTATAGGTACGAACGACCTTGTACAGTATACGATGGCGCTTGACAGGCAGAACGGTATGCTTGACGATTTCTACCGTCCGAAGGAGACCGCAATAAAAAGAATGATAGAATTTACGGTAAAATCCGCCCATGAAAACGGCATTTTATGCGGTGTGTGCGGTGAGCTTGCGGCAGACATCAGCATGACCAGATTTTTCATTGACATAGGAATGGATGCGCTTTCGGTATCACCCGGTTTCATTCTGAAGCTGAAAAAGCACATCAGAAGCCTGTGATACGTGCAAAATGTAAAAAAATCAGTCATTTTTACGCAAATTTTTGAGAATTTACAAAAAGATAAATAATAACAATTGCATTTTATAAAATCTGCTGTAAAATAGTAATAGTCACAATAAAGGTGGCAGTAAGAACTATAATACAGAAAAGAAGGAGAATGTATCCATGGCACAGACGATGAAAGAAATAATTGGCGATGCTTTTAAGGACGTCACCGAGGAGAGAATGAGGGAATTTCTTCCGATGATTGTTAGAGACGCTAAGAGTAATGAATTTCTTAATTCCGATTCCGAACTCAGCTCAATGATTAGAAAGTGCCTTGATGAATCAGCAGACGGGGGAATGATAGGTATATTGCTTCCGATAAGCGGACAGCTTAAACCCTATGCAGTAATAAATCGTGGTGGTATACTCGGTACAGAGCAGCTCGATATGGGTGGCTTCAGTATCGGAAACAGAGGCAAGAAGGCTCTTGCAAAGACTCTCTTCAATATACTTCCTCTTGTTCAGCCCAAGTATGAAGAAGTTCTTGCAGAAAGTGCAAAGGACAGGGAAAAGGCAAAGGAAGAGGCAGAGAAGGAAAAGCAGGCAAGAAAGCAGGAGCTTGCAGCAAAGCTCGAGGCAGAAGAAAAGGAGAAGTACAAGACAAAGCTTGTATCCGACGGAGACATTGCTTACAGATCACTCCGTACCGGCCGTGTTTTCAGACCCGAGATGCCTGACATGTTAAAGACAACAATGATGTCACAGGCCGTTCTTTTCGGCGGACTTGACGGTAAAACAATAAAGGAATTCGAGGATCAGTTCAATACAGAGGATATGCAGGACGTATTCTCCAAGACAGCAGAAATCCTTGATAACGAGATCGCAAAGCGTTCACAGATGGCTGCGGATGCACTTGAGTCAAAGGAAGCCCTCTGGGATTTCATTTCCAGCTACCAGGCATTCCTTTCATCAAAGAAACTCAACTTCCGCGACAAGCTCATCAATCATGGCGACAATGCTTTCGAAGAGCTCTACAATATGGATGCCAATGATGAGGTTCAGCTCTGGAAGATTCCTGAGCTTCTCAAGCAGATCTATCTCGGATATCTTGCATCTGATGAAGAACTCAGCGAAGCAGACATCGATGACTGCAAGGCAGATCCTTCATTTGACAAGGCAGTTGATATGGTTTCAAACATCACTACAATGAATGTAAGGCTCGGAACCTTAAGCCCGAACCCCGGAACCTGCAGAAACGACATCATCCGTCAGATCGATGCGGCAAGAAAACAGCTTGTCGGAAGGTAACAGCATAAGAAATATTGAATTAAAAAACCGGTACCTGACAAAAGGTATCGGTTTTTTGGGTATAGGATAAAAGAAGATGATGGAAGGAAAAATGATGAAACACAGAATGGGAAAAATGATCGCCTTTCTCTGCATGTTTGCAATGCTTGCGGAAAGTATTATTCCGGGGGTATGGAGCGCCCGTGCCGAAAATAAATATGACTGGATCGATGCTTATATGGCTTTTATCGACAGCTATGACGTGAATTACGCTCAGGGTTTCTTTTTTGACATTGATCATGACAGAATCCCCGAGCTGATCATTGATAACGGTGATCATGATAACAATGACAGGTCGAAAAGCATATATTCTTATTATAACGGTAGTGTGAAAAAAATAGGAACTTTTCCCGTTTCGGCTTATATTGATTATAGTAACGGTTACGACGGAGATCTTTTCGGATATTATATGGGTTTAAATAACGGACACTATGATAGTTACATGTACCGGTACAAAAAAGACGGGGAAAAGATCACCACGAAGCTTGAGCGCCACATAGAATATATAACAAACGATGATCCGGTAGGTTATTCCTACAGAAAAGTAAAATTTTTGACGAGCGACGCGCTTGAAAACGAGCTTAATGTGTTCGGTCAGGCCGGCGATTATTTTGATAATCCGGCAGGTAAGATCGCAGAACTTAATGAGCTTATGGCACATGTGGGAAATAATTTTGATTACAGAAGATCAGGTGCCTTTGGCGGAATAATGTACAATGACAGCCTGCTTAAAAGCTACAGGAAAAATATCATTAAATATGATACAAGGTACTGGATGTACTATGAGCCTGAGGATAAGAATGATGCTTTTGGCATGATAGATTTTCGTGAGATCAGAAGCACGGAAATGGACTGGGTATTCAAGAATATATTCAATATCAGTGACAAAGAAATAGAAGCATATAAAACCCTGCAAAATACTTATTATGCAGATGGTTCGTATTATGTGTCTTATCGGTACATGCCGTCCGGAATGGAAAGGGCAGAAGTACAGGAAATAACAAAGCTTGGCGGAGTCTATCATGTGCGTTTAAAAATGTTTATGGCAGACGGTACGGAAACGCCTAATGACGTCTATGCTCTTGTGGCAGAAAAGACTATAGACGGAAAAAGCTATTGGTCGGTTTATATAACCGGACAGAGTTCACTTGCGGATCTGGCAGATAAAATAGATGTCGGTTATAAAACGGATATAAAGTATAAAACCTATAATACCTATGCTCTTAAGGCAAAGTCAAACGGATGCTATGTGACCTGCGATATCGGTTATAATTCCGGGCTTGAAAAATTTCCCGATGTTGATAACCCTGTATATAATGTAGATGCAAAGAAAATCCAGGCCTGCGAAATGTTTGACCTCGTGCCTCTGAGTGATGAAAGATATTGCGCTCTGCAGATGAAAACAAGCCGTAAATATTTTTCTGTCTGGAAAAATGACAAGGGTGAACTGTTTATCGGATGCAATGATTTTGCCACCAAGGAAACATTTCTCTCTGTAAAGAAGTGCGGTGACAGATATAAAATACTGTGTGCCGATACGGGAATGTGGCTGTGTGTAACAGATAATACTCTTGGTCTTACAAAGTCTGAGGAGGACGCAGAAGAATTTGATTTTGAGCTTGTTTCCGACAACAATTATACCAGTGAAGAAATCAATATCCTTACCAACGGGGAATTGTTTAATCTTTACAGTACAGATACAAAGACAGGTTATAACGGTTACGGTTATTGGAACATGCAGTATGAAATAGGCTGGGATCACAGTAAATCTTTTGTAAGCGACGGCTCGGAAATGTCAAACACAAGAACACTTGAAAAGCTTGGCTATACAATGATGACACTTAACGGTAACAAGGATAAAACCGTAAGCATACTGAATACCCAGTGTGCTGTCGGCGTAAAGTATGAGGAAGGAAAATATGATGTCATAATTACCATACAGGGAACCGCCGGCTATGACGGAGACACTGAAGTCCACAGCCTCTATGATGTCATTGGTGATTTCACAAAATGGGCGATGGATCTTTCCGACAGCATGAGAGGAGGTTACAAGGATTTTTACGGAATAAAAGTCCACAGCGGTTATCTTGACCATACAAACAATCTGATAAGCAATGGAAAAAGGATAAAATCCCTTAAAAAAATAAACGGTGATTATGTCACCCTGAACGAACTGATAGGAATGGCGGCAAAAGGAAATGCCCATTTTACCCTTGTCGGTCACAGTATGGGAGGCGCAGTTGCCCAGATATATGCTATCTATCTTTTCAACTGCGGAATACCTTCCTCGCAGATAAAGGGAAGGACTTTCAACCCTGCACTTGCGATCACGGAAACTCCGATAAGCGGGATGTTTACAGACTGGTATAATCTCTGCGTGACGTCGGACAGTGTTCCGAGAGGGCTGGTATTCGGTTCACTTAACCACTACGGACTTAACCGTCTTGGAAAAACGATCTGGCTCTATGACAATGAAGCGGATACCGCAAAGGCAGATGTATTAAGCAATATTGCAGAAAACAAGCATAACATGGATGCAAGGCTTCTCGATATCCTGACAGATGTACGGAATGCCAATGAGTTTCAATATAATTCATATGTTCCTGTAGATGACTCTTTGGTTTTTGTTACCGGTAAAGAAAAAGTGCCGGTATATGACAGACCCAAAAAGGATTCTGATCCCTCATCATATATTGAAAAAGAGTATACGATAGTTGATGTTGAATCCTATGTTATAAATGATGTCGGCAACAAATGGTACAGGCTCAAGGACGGCAGATTCATATATGAAAAGAACCTGACTGCCGTTGAAAAACAGTGGACTTTTTCATGGGAAGAAAAGCTTGTCGGGTCTTTTACGGATTATTATATCACATGTGAAAAAGTATATCTGAGAAGCGGTTTCTATGAGGAGTGCGACGTACTGGAAACACTTAAGATGGGAGACCTGATCACAGTCGATTATGCAGTTTTCAACACTCTTGGAAACTGCTGGTACCATGCTGCCGCAAACGGAAAAACAGGCTGGATATACAGTGCAAGAGCAGCAAGAGGAATCTCTGAGAATATAAAGGAAGATATCGAAAAGAAAATTTCCGGATATAGTCAGATAGTTGTCAGATGCCCTGTAAATATCACGCTTTATGATGAAAATGACGAGGTGGCTGCAAGCATTATCGACGGAGAAATCTTTACTGAAGATGATTCGGCTGTGCTTCCGTATATCATGGGAAGGGCAAAGTTTTTTGAAATATATGACGACAAAGAATACAGAGCCGAGATTGAATCTCAGTCATTCGGAATGATGTCATATGAAGTGAAAAAAGACTATGATACCGAAAAAGGTGAATTTGCTTCGGTAAAGGAATTTTCGGAAATAGAGCTTTCGGATAATAAGAAATTTGAAAGTATGACCGGAGGTGAAACCGGTGAGGTGACTTTTACAGAAACAGATTCCGGAGACAAGGCAAATGATTCCGGCATAAAACAAACTGAATCCAAAAACAGTAAAAATACTGTTTTACTTATTGTGGTAATAGTTATGATACTTCTGATCGTCATTGTAATTATTTTCCTGATTTTAAGATACAGAAGTATAAAAAAATCTATGGACGACAAAAAAATCCCGTGATATAATAATGGACGTTCAATTTAAAAATTCATAAGGATAAGAAAGGCAGGATTATGAAGAAAAAACTATTATTGCTTTTCTGTGCGGCCGTCATGGCATTTTCCATGACTGCATGCGGAAGCGACAGTTCGGACAGCGCTTCGTCTTCGTCAGCTTCTGAAAGCGTAGAAAGTACAGAAAGTGTAGAAAGTGTGGAAAGCACTGAAAGCACGGAAAAAAAGGAGGATCAGCAGTTGGTTGTTACAAGTGAAAACGCAAAGCTGATAGGAAGAACTTACAGTAAGGACAATATACTTTGGTTTTCATTGTCCGGCAGCGGTGCAGAATTCAAATTCAACGGCAAAAAATGCGAGGTGACTGTACGAGGAGATAGTATGGTTACTCAACCAGTACATAGTCCGCGTTTTGCGATTTATGTTGATGGTATCCGATTAATGGATAAAACAATGGAAAAAGGTATTGAGACAGTAGAGGTCTTAAATACTGAGAGCGAAGAAGAACACGTTATAAGAGTTATTAAACTTTCGGAATCATCTGATTCTACTATGGGATTGGTTGAAATTACCTGTGATAGTGGTGCAACAGTAACTCCTACTTCTGAAAAAAGTCTTAAAATGGAATTTGTAGGTGATTCTATTACGTGTGGTTATGGAGTTGATGGAGTATATAACGTAGATCAGTATTCGACATCTATTGAGGACTGCACTAAGGCATATGCAATTAAAACGGCCGAAAAGCTTGATGCTGATTATTCACTTGTTTCTTATAGTGGATATGGCATAATATCTGGTTGGTCCGCTGCTGGTGAAATACATGATGATCAAAGGGTACCTGATTATTATACTAAATTTGGTAAATCTTTAGGAACCTTTGCTCTTGGTACGAAACCGATTGATATTGAGTGGGATTTTTCCTATAAGCCCGATATTGTAGTGATTAATCTTGGAACGAATGATTCGACTTATACCAAAAATGATTCAGAGAAAATTGAGGACTATACAGTTCATTATATTGAATTTTTGAAACTTGTCAGAGAAAAAAATAACAATGCAAAAATTGTTTGTGTGTTAGGCATTATGGGACAGGATCTTTGTCCGGCTGTCGAGGATACGGTAAACAGATATAAAACCGAAACCGGTGACAACGAGGTTTATTACCTTAAACTCGACCAGCAGGGAAGCGAGGTAGTGGTTGACTGGCATCCGACAGAGGCTTCT
>JAFRWN010000151.1 GCA_017437965.1 Lachnospiraceae bacterium | reverse complement strand
CCTGATCCGCTGCCAGCCTCGACTTCTCAACATATTTAAGATATGCCGGAGCCAAGACCCCGACAAGCACTGCCATAATCGCAATGACCACTATCAATTCAACAAGGGTAAAACCTTTATTATTTTTTTTATCAAGTCTTTTCATATCCTGTCACCTGAATTACTCCGGGACTCTCCCGCCTTTTCTCATAATTTCTTTTTGTATCTGCCGTATCCGGCTTACAATATCAATATAACACCTTCCTATATAAAAGTAAATCAAAAAAACTCGTTTCCGTGCTTTAGTTTTCATATTTTTTCATATCTGCAATAATGTAAAATATCACTGCATTTTTAACGCCGTTTTGCGTAACTTTTTAATGCCATCTGTTTTCTCAGGCGGGGCTTGGGACACTCAAAAGGCTTCCGTTTCCATATTTACCGTTTTTGTACAAAAAAAGGACGCAGCCTTTATGACTGCGCCCATTTTTTTAGTGGCGGTAAACACATCATTCGATCATAATAAACTTCTTTTCCTCAACTTCAGGCTTGGGCTCCTTCTTAGGAACGCTGAGCTTTAATATGCCGTCCTCATATTTAGCCTTGATATCGTTCTCGTCAAGCTCCTCACCGACATAGAAGCTTCTGCAGCAGCTGCCGACATATCTTTCGCGTCTTATATATCTGCCCTGCTCATCCTTGTCTTCTTTGTTCTCGTTCTTCTCGGCCTTTATGGTAAGGTAACCGTCCTTAAGCTCGGCCTTCACATCTTCCTTCCTGTAACCCGGAAGATCTATTTCCAGCTCAAAACCGTCGTCCTTTTCAACGATATCGGTCTTCATAAGATTTGCAGCCGGATTTCCGTAATGTGCGGGATGTCTCTCAGGTCTTGCGTTTTCGTTTCCTCTTCCGCCTCTGTGAGCCGGTCCGAAGAAATCATCCATAAAATCATCAAAAAGGTTTTCACCAAAAATCCTGGGCATCAACATAATCTTATCCTCCTTGGCATTTGCCGCTATATTGATGTTCTTTTCTGAACTTCTGGCCCTATTATAACACCTGTTAGCACTCATGTCAAGCGAGTGCTAACAATAATTATGTGAACTTTTTGTGAACTGCTTAACGCCCTATATGCTGTCTATATCGATAAGCTCATATTCCATTACACCGGTTCCGCGCCTGCATGCCTCTTCCACGGTATGCTCACCATGTCTCGAACTCACTCTTTCAAGGAAATGCTCCTTTCCGGGGTCGTTCGAAGCCTTTACAAGATCAAGGCAGGCCTTGTCGATCGCAACAGGATCGGTGCCGCAGAGTATTCCAACATCTGCCATGCACGGGTCCTCCGCAACCGCACAGCAGTCACAGTCAACCGAAAGATTCTTCATTACGTTGATGAAAACGATATTGTTGTCAAAATGGCGGTATACCGCATCCGCAGCCTCAGCCATTGACTCAAGGAAAGCGTCCTGCTCGGGCAGATCACTCCACAAAACATCCTGATCCGAAGCCTCGGTATATTTTCCAGCCGAATGTATCTTCACCTTTCCCGCAGACGAAGCACAGCCGATTGAAAGCTGCTTTAACGCTCCGCCGAAGCCTCCCATCGGATGGCCCTTAAAATGCGAAAGCACAAGCATCGAATCATAGTTCAGAAAATTCTTTCCGACAATATCAGTCTGAAGGTGCCTGCCGTTTTCCACCGGAATTTCAACATCCGGTCCCTCGGCATCCATCAGGTCAACGTCAAAATACGCATTCCACCCATGCTTCTTAAGAAGCTCAAGGTGCTTTATCGTGGTATTACGCTGTCCGCCGTAGGCAGTATTGCATTCCACTACCCTTCCGCCGACCTTCTCAACCATCGGCTTCCAGAATTCGGGGTGAAGATAGTTCTGGTTACCCTCCTCACCTGAATGTACCTTAACGGCAACCCTGCCGGAAAGCTGTTTTCCGAGTGCCTCATAAAGCTTGACCACCGATTCCGGTGTGATATTCCTTGTAAAATAAATCTTTGCTACCGAGCCCATAAATACCTCCTTTTTCAACTTAATATCATGATTCACAAATCAAAAATATGATTACTTTTCCATAATCAAATTACTATAATTATATCCCAATACCACCTAATATTCAACCAAAAATCGCAGGAATCAGCAGAACAAGCATTAAGCAAACCCTAAATCAGTGCCATATGTATAAT
>JAFRWN010000150.1 GCA_017437965.1 Lachnospiraceae bacterium | reverse complement strand
TATCAATTTTGAAAATACAGTCATTGTCGTATCCCATGACCGTTACTTCCTTAATAAAGTATGTACACATATTGCGGATATTGATTATGCAAAGATCCAGCTCTATGCAGGTAACTATGATTTCTGGTATGAATCATCACAGCTCATGATACGCCAGATGAAGGAAGCAAACCGCAAGAAGGAAGAGAAGATCAAGGAACTGCAGGAATTCATACAGCGCTTCTCGGCAAATGCTTCGAAGTCCAAGCAGGCAACCGCAAGAAAGCGTGCGCTTGAGAAAATCGAGCTTGACGAGATCAGGCCTTCTTCGAGAAAATATCCGTATATCGACTTCAAGCCCAACCGTGAGATCGGTAACGAGGTACTTACCGTCGAAGGAATATCAAAGACCATAGACGGTGTCAAAATACTTGATAATATCAGTTTTGTCCTCGGACATGATGACAAGGTGGCTTTTGTCGGAAGCAATACGCTTGCTACAACGACACTTTTCAAGATACTTGCAGGCGAGATGGAGCCTGATGAAGGAAGCTATAAATTCGGTGTAACAACAACCCAGGCTTACTTCCCGAAGGACAACACCGCACTCTTTAAGGGCGACGAGCAGATTGTAGACTTCCTGATGCCTTTTTCACCCGAGAAGGATGTGACCTATGTCAGAAGCTTCCTCGGAAGAATGCTTTTCAAGGGTGAGGACGGTGTGAAACCTGTAAATGTACTTTCCGGTGGTGAGAGAGTACGTGTCATGCTTTCAAAGATGATGCTTCTCGGAGCAAACATACTGATCATGGACGAGCCTACGAACCATCTGGACATGGAAAGCATCACGGCACTCAACAACGGAATGATCAAATTCCCGGGCGTTGCGCTGTTTACTTCGCAGGATCACCAGTTCATTCAGACCATTGCCAACAGAATAATGGAAATCACTCCCGAGGGTACACTGATCGACAAGATCACAACCTACGATGAATACCTTGATTCCGATATCGGTGCAAGAAAGCGTCAGAAGGTAAGCGAGATCGAGGCTGAGATCGAAAACGGTGTAGAAGAAGACGAGTAAAGGGAAAACTTTTAATGGCAGATTTTAAGTATATGCCCGGCGATTACATGAAGCTGGGCGTGACAAAACAGGGAAAGGATACCAATTTCGCGGTTGCGGTAGGAGATACCGATGTCGTGCTTCTTAAGCTTTATAAGAATGCGACCGATTCGGTTCCCGAAACCGTTATCACGATGGATGGCGCCTTCAGGACAGGAAATATTTTTTCGGCCTGCATCAAAAATGCCGACCTCACGGGTTTTACCTATCTTTATGAAGCAAAGGGTGTGTCCTTCATAGATCCGTATGCAAGGCTGATAAGCGGAAGGGAAATATACGGAAAGATGATTTCCGGAAAAGCCCGCAAGCTGATACGTGCCTATGTATGCGAAAACAAGTTTGACTGGAAGGATGATAAGGCTCCCGGAATCGATTTCTCGGATCTTATCATTTACAAGCTTCATGTAAGAGGTTTTACAAAGAATACAGGCGTTGCCCACAAGGGCAGCTACAGGGGAGTTACCGAAAAGCTTCCTTATTTAAAAGAGCTCGGAATCAATGCAGTGCTTCTGATGCCTACAATGGAATATAACGAAGTATATTCCGCAGAGCCTGAGGTCGGTGTACCCGAGTTTGTTTCCTCTAGATTTTTCAAGGGAAACGAGGAAAGACAGGAGGGCCCCGCAGAGAACCTTCCGCCCGATGAGATCAATCTCATGGGTGCTTCCGCAGAGGAGCTTCCTTTTATAAATGAGAAGAGTGCAAAGGTAAATTACTGGGGATATACCTCATTTTACCATTTCTTTGCCCCGAAGGCCTCCTATGCTTCGAATCCCGCAAAGGCGGACTATGAATTCAAGCAGATGGTATATAAGCTCCATGAGGCAGGAATCGAGGTGCTGATGGAAGTCAGCATCCCCAAGGCCACCAACCGTTCGATGATGCTTGACGCCCTCCGTTACTGGGTGAGAGAGTACCATATCGACGGCTTCAGGCTTAACCTTGACAATATCGATGACAGCCTTATTGCCTGCGATCCTTATCTTTCGGGCGCAAAGCTTATCGGCAACAAGTGGAATATCGACAACATCTATCCGAGGCAGTACAGCCCGGATTCGAAGAAACTCGGAATCTACAATGATGCATATTCCGTTGAAATGCGCAAGTTCTTAAAGAGTGACGAGGGCATGAGCGGACGTGCGCTTTACCATGTGAGCGAAAATTCCGGAAAGAGCATAAACATCAACTATATTACCGATCATAACGGTTTTACCCTGTCCGATCTTTACATGTACGACATCAAGCACAATGATGCAAACGGAGAGCACGGACGTGACGGTACGGACCAGAACCACAGCTGGAACTGCGGTGTCGAAGGTCCGGATAAGCATAAGAAAATAAGGGAATTACGCCTTCGCATGAGAAAGAATGCGATGGCGATACTCCTTCTTTCACAGGGCGTACCGCTTATTTTTGCCGGTGATGAGTTCGGAAATTCCCAGAACGGAAACAACAATGCCTACTGCCAGGACAATGAGATCGGCTGGGTCAGCTGGAAAAAGAACAAGGATGATGCAGAGCTTCTGGAATTTGTCAAAATGATGATAAAGCTGAGGAAAGAGCATCCTGTTTTCCATAACCGTCAGGAACTTAAGAAACTTGACCATCTTGGAGTAGGGCTTCCCGATGTTTCCTATCATTCACTACAGGCATGGTATCCGGACAATAATTTCTATAACCGCTGCATAGGTGTTCTGCTTGCGGGAGATTATGCGCTCAGAACAAGGGATGAGCTTGATGAAAGCTTTTATCTTGCGATAAATATGTACTGGGACGAGAAGGATTTTGAAATTCCACATCTTCCCGGAAACCGTGAGTGGTGCTTTGAGATTTCAACCGACAAGAGAGACCATGATTTTGAGGGACTTGTCAATAATGCAACGATTTCGGTGCCCGGAAGAAGCATTACCCTGCTTAAGAGCAGACTGGTCGAAGTACCGAAAAGTACTAAAAGAAAGAGAAACAAAGCATCGGAAAAACAGGCTGAAAAGCCCGTGGAAAAGCCTGCCGGAAGCCTTGAAATAATAAAGGAAGAGGCGGAAAACAAGGAGGATAAACAGGATTGACAGCATTTGTTCTGAAAATAATACTTGTGGTATCCATAATATGCGGTAATGCTGCGGTTATTTTCGTGGATGGCGAAAAGTACTATGAGCTTTATATGCTGTTAAGGGCTGTTTCAATGATGGCAGTGCCGGTTGCCGCCTTTCTGATGGTTGAAGGTTTCCACAATACGAAAAACAGGAAAATATATTTCGGAAGGCTTTTTGTGGCCGGTATTGCTGCAGAATTTCCTTTCCTTCTGGCATCTTCGGTAGGACTGACGAGGATTGCCGATGGAATAAAAAGGCATGTGGATGCCGAAGGCACACTTAATGCCGACAACATGAAAAAGCTTCTGGAACAGTCGGATAAGATCAGTAAATACTACAAGGATCTGTATTATGCCTGCGGAAGATATGCAATTGACGGCCTTATCACGCTTTCGGCCGCCTTCCTCATGATCGTACTGGTTGACAAGATAAGGTCTAAATATTTCGGCTACAAGAAGCTTGCTTTTGCAGCTCTTTCGACGCTTGTGATCATCGTGACTCTGGCAGTGGTAGTAATACTTCCCTGCGAAAATCCGATGGAAATCATATTTTTTGCTGCTGTTTTCTATTATCTGAGGGGAAACAAGCCATATACTGCGATAATGACTCTGATGATGGTGCTGTGTTTTTACACAAGATACGGGATGATCATGGCGAATGGCACAGTTCTTGCCGCGCTTCTGATACAGACATATAACGGAAAGCAGGGCAGTGCGAAATATAAGTATGTTTTCTATGCGGTCTATCCGCTGCAGTTCCTTATTTTATCCGGTATCAGATATTTTATTACCTGATTTATTTCTGTAATTTCTTTTCTCGGCGATAAGAATCTTTTCTTTGTGAGCTGAGAAATCATATGTGGTTTTTGTGGCAGCTGTGGTTGTATCCGCAGCTGCTTCTTCTTTATAGCAGATAATATCCGAAATATTGCATGACAATATAAAGCAGAGCACATTTATAGATACGAGTGATATATTCTTCCCTTCCCTTATCCTCTGTAAAGTGCTTGCTGTAAACCCTTGTTTGTTGACCAGACTATATTGTGAAATATTCTTCCTTTTAAGTGTTTCCCAAAAAGGCTCATAAGAAATCATGAAATATCTCCTTTGGTCTTTAAAATAAGAACACAAATTCAATATATCATATAAAGTCTCTTGAATAAGCTCGACATATCGAGTATAATTGAAAAAAATTTTCGGGGATCGATCATGAAAACATACAATTATATTAAAAACAATGACATTAAAAAAGAAAATGGAGTATTATTGCAAAGAGGCCTGGTCGAGATGGATAATTTTACCTATTATATGTTCGAGGACGGAAGTTATGCCAAGGGCTGGGTATGTGACGGTGAGGTCTTCAGATATTTTGACGAGGAAGGGAAAATGCTCCGCGATGAGTTTATCAAAGAAGGAAAAGACATGTATTATGTCGACAAAGATGGGGTAAGATTTTCCGGGAAACTTGAAAAAAGAGGCATGGAATACTATTTTGACCGAAGCGGGAGGCTTTTATCCTGATAATTTTGTGCATTTTTATGCTTATATTTTTCTTGACGTAATTCCCTCGGATAATTATAATGAAATGTGGTATGCCATAAATTGTGTCAATTGGTATGAAAAACCGGATTTGGAGTTGAAATATGAATTCTGTAAAAGGGAAAATCACGTTAGTGTTAGTTTCCGTGATTTTTGCGATCGTGTTACTTGCCTGCGGTTCAGGTGATAAGAAAACGGGATGGGAGCAAAAAGACGGAAAAGAAGTTTATGTAAAGAACGGAAAGGCAGCTTCGGGACTTCAGGAAATAGACGGAAAGAGCTATATCCTTGATGAAGATGGGGTTGCTTATGAAGGCTGGTTTGAATTTGAAGGAAACCGCTACTATCAGGACAAGGAAAACGGACTGTATTCAGGAAGCAGGGAAATTGAAGGAAAACAGTATCTTTTTGAGGATAACGGATTGTTCTATTCAGGTATTGTTTCTATTAATAATACAGTATATTACAGAAATGAATATGGTATCGGATCTGAGGGAAGTGTAAGCTACGACGGAGACGATTATTATCTTAATCCCGATTCCAGCCTTTTCTATGGCTGGCTTGACAAGGACGGAAGCATCAGATACTATGATGCGGATACCGGAAAGCTTGCAAAGGGACTTACCGAAATTGACGGAAAAAACTATTATTTTGACGAAAACGGAAAAATGCTTACCGGGCTTGTTGAGTGTGAAGACGGCAAGAGATATTTTGGCGAGAACGGTGTAATGGTTACCGGATTCACCGAAATCGACGGTCAGGCTTCATATTTCTCTAAGAGCGGTCTGCTTACTGTCGGTCTTTGCAAGGAAAGCGACAGAACGATATATGTAAAAGAAGACGGTACTCTCGCAAGAGGAATGATATCTACGGAGGACGGTTACAGGTACTTCGATGAAAACAACAACATGGTTACCGGTCTTGTAGTGGTAAACCATGGTGTGTTCTATTTTGATGAGGATGGTATTTCCGCAGATGGCCTTAAGGAAGTTGACGGCAAGCTCTACTACTTCAGAGGAAATTTCCCTGCGGCAATCGGCTGGGTTGAGGTCGATGGAAAGCAGCTGTACTTCGGCTCGGACTCTATTGCTGCCGAAGGCGTAACGAAAACCACCAGAAGATATAAGAATGATAAAGGCGAAACCGTAAAAGAGACTGCAACTTACTGCTTTGTAAACGGCGAAAGCAAGACAGGCTGGGTAGATACCGATAACGGAACCTACTATTTCTCTGAAGACGGAAAAATGCAGACCGGATGGCAGACCAGGGACGGAAAGAAGGTTTACCTCGGCGCAGACGGAAAAATGGCAAATGGTGAGACCACCGTTGACGGCCAGAAATATAACTTTGAAAAAGACGGAAGCTATAAAGACGGTTGGGTTGACGGAAAGTACTATGTCCGCGGCTATGTACAGAGCGGAATGGTCAAGATAGGCGATGAGTACTATCTGCTTAATGATGACGGAACCATAAGCTCCGGCGGCTGGGTAGAAAATAATGGCCAGAAGTATCATTTCGGAACAGATGGCAAGGCAACCAAGGGTGTTTCGGAAGTTGACGGTGTAAAGAAATATTTCGAGAACAACGGTCATATGGTTACCGGCTACACCAAGATAGGAGACAAATACTACTATCTGAATGAGGACGGCTCATTCAAAAACGGCGGCTGGGTAACCATCAGCGGTGCAAAATATCATTTCCTTGAAGACGGAAGGGCAGATTCAGGCTGGAACACGGTTGACGGCAAGAAGTACTATTTCGTTGACGGCGGGAAAATGGCTACCGGTCTTGTAAAGGCAGGAGATAAATATTACTATTTCATTACTGACGGAACCACAACCATCGGCGGCTGGATAACTATTGAAGAAAAGCAGTATTATTTCAATTCCGACGGTTCCGCACGTACAGGATGGGCCGAGATTGACGGACTGAAGTATTATTTCCTTGAAAACGGCAGAATGGGCACAGGCGTTACCAAGGTCGGAGATAAATATTATTATTTCAACCGCAGCGGCCAGACCATACGTGTCGGATTCATTGATTACGGCGATAAGAGATATTATGTTCTTGAAGACGGTACCCTTGCAGTAGGCAAGATGGTCATTGACGGCAAGGAATATAACTTCGGCAGTGATGCGGCACTCTATGTTGCCGACACGGGTGACATTTCGATGTTTGAAAAGGCCCAGAACTACTCGTCGAAGACCGGTTACCTTATCATTACCAACAAGACAAAGCATCTTGTAAATGTTTATAAGGGATCGAAGGGTAACTGGGAGCTTGTAAAGAGCTTCGTATGTACCGTAGGTGCTGCAAGAAGCCAGACCATAGAGGGCGAATTCGAGGTCGGAACCAAGCTTTATTATTTCGACAGCGGAAGCTGCCGTGTATTCTATGCAACAAGGATCAAGGGAGCATATTTCTTCCACAGCGTGCTTTACTACCAGACAAGAACTCCTCAGAGACTGATGGATGCAAGACTCGGTATGGATCTTTCACATGGCTGCGTAAGACTTGCTCTTGAGAATGCAAAGTGGATTTATGATAATGTTCCTACAGGAACAAAGATTGTTATTTACAGATAGTGTGTTTTGTGGATTTGTGCTTTTAGGGAGAAGCAGGTGAAGCTTGTATGAAGAAAAAAAGTGGGAAAAAGAAAAGCGGCAGCAAGAAGAAAAACGGCAGTAAAAAGCTGTGGATAGGGCTTGTTGTCTGCGCACTGGCCATAATTGCCATCGCAGCCGGAATCATTTTAAGGAACATGAGGAACGGCTGGAAGGAAATGGACGGTGTTATAAAGTATCTGAAAAACGGTAAGGAAGTTACCGGAATCAATACTATTGACGGAACCCAGTATATTTTTGACGAAAGCGGTCAGCTCTATACCGGGTGGTTCCTGTATGAAGGAAAGACCTATTATCAGGACAAAAACGGTCTCTATACCAATGAAAGAGAGATAGACGGCAAGAAGTATAAGTTTGAAAGCACAGGTGTTTTCAACTCCGGCTTCTACTCGAAAAACGATATTGTCTATTTTGCCGACGATTACGGCTACGGAAAAACAGGCAATCTGACCTATGAGGGCGGAAAGTATTACCTTAACGATGACTCCAGCGTCTTTACGGGATGGCTCGGTGGAATCGGAGAGGGTCCGTATTTTCTTGAATCTGACGGAAGAATGGCCCAGGGGATCGTAAATGTGGGCGGCAAGGTTTACTACTTTGAGCAGGACGGAAAATGCTTCAAGGGTGGCTGGAAAGAGTCCCACGGAGAGTCGAGATATTTTAATGCTGACGGAACCATGGCAACCGGCCGTGTGACCATTGACGGAACCGAATACCTGCTTAACAATGACGGTCTTGTTTCAAAGGGACTTTCCGAGATCGGTGACGATACCTATTATGTGAACGAGGACGGAACCATTCTCAAGGGCTGGCTTAAGGACGGAGGTATCTACCGTTACTTTGATTCGGACGGGAAAATGGTCTATGACGTACAAGTTATAGACGGAGGCAATTATTTCTTCGGCGAAGACGGAATCCGTTTCAGCGGTTATGTTGAGATTGATGGTAAAAATTATAAATATGACGAGGAAGGCCTGAGATATTCAGGCTGGGACACCAACAAGGACGGCATTTCCTACTTTATGGAGGATGGCGTCAGGATAGAAGAGGGCTGGCAGAACATTGATAAAGCCCACTACTATTTCAAGGATCATGTAGTCCTTACCGGCTGGCAGGAAGTTGACGGAAAAATCTATATGTTCGCGTCTGACGGAAAGATGCAGACCGGCTGGCAGAAGAAGGACGGTAAAGAGGTTTATCTCGGCGAAGACGGTGCAGTTGCATCTGGAGATATCACCATTGACGGCCATACCTATCATTTCGAGCCCGACGGAAGCATCAAGGAAGGCTGGATAGATGGCAAATACTATGTACATGGTCTCGTTGCCGGCGGTCTCCAGAAGATTGACGGAAAGTATTATTTCCTTGAATCCGACGGAACCTTGTCCAAAGGCGGATGGAAAACAATAGACGATGCAAGATATCACTTTAACTCCAAAGGCGAGGCCGATACAGGCTGGCAGGAAATCGACAAAGTGAAGTACTACCTGCTTGAAAGCGGTAAGGTTGCAACGGGCTATACGAAGATTGACGGAAAATATTATTACTTTGACGCAGAAGGCCAGCTTACCAAGGGTGGATTTGTCACTATAAAGAATGACAAATACTATTTCGAAAAGGACGGATCTGCGGCAAGCGGCTGGATCACTGATAACGGTAAAAAATATTATATACTTGACGGCGGCAAGATGGCTACGGGCCATGTTCTCCTTACGGACGGATATTATTATCTGAACTCCGACGGAACAGTATTTACCGGCGGATGGGTAGACATCGGAAACACGAGATTTCACTTTGAAAGTGACGGAAAAGCAACAGTCGGAAGCAAGGAAATTGACGGAAAGAACTATATCTTCCGTACTACCGGTGCAATGGCAACCGGATGGGCAACCGTAGGCGGTGTGGTTTACTACCTCAATTCCGAGGGTCAGCCGAGAGAAGAAGGCGAGCTTAAGATCGGAAGCTTCACCTACAATGTACTCGAAGGAGGAGTTGTGGAAAGTGAAGGTCCGGCCGTTTATGAGGAATATGTCGTAAAGGGAACCGCAGCAGTTGTTTCGGAGCGCCTGGATCTTGAGCAGATGTATGCAAAGGCCCAGGGCTATTCTTCCGATACCGACTATCTGATACTTGTAAACAAGACAAAGCATACAATTGCGGTTTATTACGGAAGCAAGGGCAACTATGTCGATATCAGGTACTTCCCTTGTACGATAGGTGCAAACGGAGCCCAGACCATCGAGGGCGAATTCAAGGCAGGAGACAAGTTCTACTACTTTGACAGTAACAACTGCAGATGCTTCTATGCGACAAGAATAAAGGGTGCATATCTTTTCCACAGCGTACTTTACTACCAGGATCCCTCACCTCAGAGGATAATGGACGGCAGAGTCGGTATGAACCTTTCACACGGATGTGTCAGAATGTTCGTGGATGATGCAAAGTGGATATATGATAATATCCCGAGAAATACCAGGATTGTTATTTACAGATAACTTTTATCTACAATATCTTGTAAAAATTATTAAAATTCTATGAAGAGGGCACAAATTGTGCCCTTTTTATATTGCTTATTTGACAATATTATGGTACAATATACATAACTATTGTTATGCCATAAGGAGTGTTTTATGAATCCTTTTCTGAATGCGGACGGAGATATTCTGATTTACCTGCAGGACCATGTGCGTAATTCTGTCTGTGATCCGTTTTTTAAGCTGATCACCCATCTTGGCGATGCCGGGATTTTCTGGATAATACTGACTGTTGCGTTGCTGTGCTTCAAACAGACGAGAAAAGCCGGACTTTGTTCCATGATCGCACTTTTAGGGTCGGTGGTACTTAACAACGTTATTCTTAAACCGCTTATTGCACGTCCGAGACCGTTCTGGTTCGGCAATTCGCCTGATTCAAAAGGAATTGTGGCAAATGTCGAGGGACTTAAATGTATAGTAAAAGAAGCAAAGGACTATTCCTTCCCTTCGGGCCATACCGCAGCAAGCTTTGCATCGGCTGTGGCACTTTACCCGAGCCTGCAGAAGAAGTATTCTGTCCCGCTTTTTATCCTTGCAGCACTGATCGCATTTTCAAGGTTGTATATCGGAATACATTATCCGACTGACGTACTTGTAGGCCTGATCGACGGAATATTCCTCGGAATAATGGGAGCACTTCTCGGAAATTATATCTATAAGAAGTTTGAAGAAAAGAAAGCAGTCCCCGAGGACTGAAAGGAAAGTAGATATTGAAGATAACGGTAATACTTCCGTCCTTAAATCCGGACGAGAAGATGGTAAATACAGTAATAGGCCTTAAGGAACATGGTTTTGACGACATAGTTGTCGTAAATGACGGTAGCGATGAAGCACATCTCGGACCATTCAATTCCGTTGCGGAGCTTCCGGGCGTGACGGTTCTTACCCATGAAGTCAACAAAGGCAAGGGCAGGGCAATGAAGACTGCCTTTGAATACATAATGAACAACCGCAGCGATATCAGCGGAGTCGTAACGGTTGACGGAGACGGACAGCATCTTCCCAAGGATATCAGACGCTGTGTCGAAAAAATGGAGGAGCAGCCCGATAAGGTGGTGCTCGGAGTAAGGAATTTCTCATCGCCCGATGTACCTGCAAGAAGCCGCTTCGGTAATAACCTTACACGCTTTGTATTCCGCTTTGCCTGCGGAATAAAGGTGAGCGATACCCAGACGGGCCTTCGCGCGATCCCCTTCAAGTATCTGAAGCTGATGACCATGATCGACGGTGAAAGGTATGAATATGAGACCAACCAGCTTCTGATGATAAAGAAAAAAGGAATAAAGATGGAAGAGGTAGTGATCGATACGGTCTATCTTGACGAAAACGAATCCTCACACTTCCATCCGATTAGGGATTCACTGAAGATTTACGGAGTCATATTCAAATTCATAGGAAGCTCGCTTGCTTCCTTCGGTGTGGATATAGTTCTTTTCACACTGATAAATGTACTCCTGTCAAAGACAACCGATCTTGACAGCAAGGTAATACTTGCGGTAGCGACCGCAGGAGCGAGAGTGATAAGCTCGATGTTCAACTATACCATGAACCGCAAGCTGGTATTTGAGTCCGATGCGCCCGTAAAGAGCTCGATCGGAAAATATTACCTGCTCTGCGTGTGCCAGATGGCAGCATCCTACGGACTTTTGTATCTGTTTGCCGTAGTTATTTTGGATCTTGCAAAGGGCAGCTTACTGCAGACCCTGGTAAAATTTGTTGTAGATATGTGCCTGTTTTTGGTGAGCTTCCAGATTCAGCAGAGATGGGTATTTGCCAATAAAAACAGTAAATGAAAGGAAAGGAAGGCAATATGGGAAAGAAAATCTTGAAGTATGCCGGAAGGACGCTTCTGGTGATTCTGGTTACGCTTGTGATGCTGTTTTTTATCCTCTATGCCGTTATGCATAAGATAGCAAACGGTTCATCCCAGGCAGCAAGGGACAGTTTCGTTACTACGATACTTGAGACCGGCCAGATGAAATTCCTTGCATCATGGGTATGCTCGAAGGATGAGATCAATGAAATCCAGGAGCGTAACAAACTCAAGGAAATGGATGTCGATCAGGACATGTCAAAGATCACAATAAAGACCGATACCGATGATGAGAATCCGGATGAAGAAGTGATTCCCGATCTTGTCGAGACCTTTGATGAGAACGGAATCAGGGTAGAAGAGATCACAGGTCTTACCTACTATGCAAAAATGATGATAATCAAGGATCCTTCACAGGTCGTTGTAGGAACTTCGGCTAAAGACGGAACATGGGGAGATTACGGACTTAACCTTGACGAGCTTATTAAAAAGAGAGGCGGTATTGCCGGTGTAAACGGCGGTCTCTATGTTTCAACGGGCAATAAGGGCGGAAAACCCAAGGGAGTTGTTGTTGAGAACGGACAGATACTCTATAATGAGCCCAGTGCCGAGAACGGATATTACCTTATCGGAATGAATGAGGACAATTATCTGATAATCAAAGACCTTAAGGGAATGACCAAGAATGATTTCAAGACCTACGTTGAAGAACAGAAGATAAGGGATGCTGTTGCATTCCAGGAGGAAAGCACTGATAAGAACAACCACTTTGTTCCCCTTGTAATAAATGGTGAGGGACGTGAGGTTAGTGGTATAGGCGGCGGAACGAACCCCAGAACCGCTATCGGCCAGCGTGCCGACGGAGCAATCCTTCTTCTTGTTACAGACGGCCGTGGTGCATCGGGACATCTCGGTGCGACAGCCGATGATATTATCGGAATCATGCTTGATTACGGCGCAATAAATGCCGCAAACCTTGACGGAGGAAGCTCTTCGTCAATGTGGTATAAGGAATATGAGATGACGAGTGTTACCTTCTACTACAAGCACTCTTCATGGCTGATGCCTACTTCTTTTGTAGTAATGCCTAAATAGGAAAACATCGGAGGAAAAAATGAGCGATAACAGAAATGAATTTGACCTTGATCCGGAATACCTGATGAGGCAGCTGAAGGGAAAGAAGAAAAACGAGACAGGGCTCGAGAAGAAAGACAGCGTGATCCTGACGGCTCCCCCGCCTGTTCAATATGATCCGGATGATGATGAGATTTCTGCGGAAGAATTTGCAAGAATAAAGAAAAGATATGCGGCTCCCGAAAAGAAGGAGCCTGTGAAAAGACCTGTAAGGGATACTGAGACCAGGAAACCCGCAGAGGTAAGAAAAACATCCGAAGGCACTGTAAAAAGAAGTGCTGAAGGTACAGCAAGAAGAACTTCCGACGGTACTGTAAGAAGAAGTCCGGAAGGCACTGCAAGAAGAACTTCTGAAGGAACTGTAAGAAAAACCCCTGATGGTACTGTAAGAAGGACTCCCGAGGGAACAGCAAGAAGAACTTCCGAAAGACCCGTAAGAAACAATTCGGGCAGCAGACATGACAATAACGAGATGGCAAAGCGTTTCCGTAACCGTGACGCCATCTATAAAGAAATGGAGAGAAGGGAGAAGAGTGCCGTAAGGGAAAAGAAAAAGATTTCTCTTTTCTGGATACTGCTTGCAGCATGGGCAGGCTTCCTTCTGATCCTTGGAATCATTGCCGTAATCTATACCGGTAGTTCACTTAAAAAGTATGAGGCTTCACAGCCTGAGAACAATATCAGACGCCTTGTGGGCGAATTTGCCGACATGGTTGACGACGGAACGATAGTTGACAAGGTTGAGCTTCCTGCAGGTGCGGGAGAGTTTGAATCGGCTGACATTTTCAAGGAGGTATATCTCAAGCAGTTTGAAGGAGTGACAAAGATCACCTACCTCAAGAATGAGAACAGCCATGGTTCCTCAAGGCAGATCTATGATATCTATGCCGAGGACAATCTTGTTGCATATCTCACAATAGAAGGTACCGTAAAGGAAAAGAGGCTGAAAGGCATACTTGCGATCGCCGAGTGGAAAATCGGAAAGATCGAGCCCGTACTTTCGGTAGAGACCCATAATTATACTATCAGTGCACCTTCTGACTACAAGGTTACCGTAAATGGTCATGAGCTTGGCAAGGATAATATAATAAAGACTGTAAACAAGTCCAACAAGGATCTTGAGCTGATAAAAGAATATGTTCAGATTCCGACCGGAGCAACCAATATCTACAGGATACAGAATCTTGTAAATGCTCCTGATATCAAGATCAAGGATGCTTCGGGTGCAGATGTTTCCTATACTCCCGACAGCAAGGGCAATATCGTTGTCGAGGGTTCGGGCGCTGTGGCTACAGAGCCTGAGCTTACCGATGAAGTAAAGAACCGCTCGCTTGAAATGATACAGACATGGCAGCGCTTCCTGCTTGCAGAGTATATCAGTGAGGCAAACAGAGGACTTGCAAGGGTTAAGCCCTATGTGATCTTGGGAAGTGCCTATGACAAGCAGGCTGAGGAATATTCAAAGAATGTCGATATAACCTTCATTTCGGATCATACCGTCGGAAATCCCGAGTTTTCGGATGTTGTGACCGACGAGTACAAGGTTTATGCCGACAATTGTTATTCACTTCATATTTCATATAAGAAGAATATGCATCTGACAAGGACCGGAGAGAATACGACCGACGATATCGACATGACCATATACTTTGTATACTATGACGATACTGACGACGGCACTGACAATCCCCACTGGGCAATGGCTTATATGAAGTCGAACCTGAAGGAAGACAAGAACCAGACCACGACAGGTGATAACACAGCAGCATGATAATGTAAGGCATCGGATATCCGGTGCCTTGCTTTAATAAGGAGGAAGATGTGGCAAAGAAGATAGCTTTTACCTTTGATGACGGGCCCAACACCAGTGTGACGCCACAGGTGATCTCACTGTTTGAGGAATATGGTGGGAAATGCACTTTTTTTCTTATCGGGCAGAACATAAATGAAGAATCGGCAAAAATCGCAAAAGAGGCTTCCCAAAAAGGATTCGAGCTTGAAAACCATTCCTTTACCCATACTGCGATGACCGAGCTTTCAGATGAGGCACTTATGAAGGAGCTTGACGATACCGATGCCCTGATTGAAAAAATATGCGGGAAAAAGCCTGTATTTTTCAGACCGCCTTATATTGCATATGATTCCGAAAGTTTCAAAAAGACCGACAAAACCTTTATCTGTGGCATAGGCTGCAATGACTGGGACGAAAATGTAAGCGTGGAGACAAGAGTGGAAGAAGTGCTTTCATATTCCGATGACGGAGTGATAGTGCTTCTGCATGATTCGTATTACAATCAGAAAACTGTGGATGCGCTTAAGCAGATATTGCCGGTACTAGCGGACAGAGGCTATGAGTTTGTGACCCTTTTGGAGCTTTTTGAAAATAAAGGTATTGAACTTACGGCCAATAATGGTATAATATATTCAAGGCTTTAAGCCTATAGTAATTTGACAGGAGTGTAACAAAAATGGAAAAAATCGGAATACTCGGTGCAGGAACATGGGGCATGGCACTTGCCAGAATGCTTGTGAACAGTGGTAAGGACGTTACCGTATGGTCCGCGCTTGAGTCTGAAATAGATAATCTGACTGCAACAAGGAAGCACCCGAACCTTCCTTACATGGACATCCCCGAGGCAATGAAATTCACCAAGAGCATGGAAGAAGTATGCACAGACAAGGACATACTTCTGTTTGCTGTTCCTTCGGTATTTGTCAGAAGTACGGCACGCACGGCAAAGCCTTTTATCAAACCCGGCCAGATCATAGTTGACGTTGCAAAGGGAATCGAACCCGACACGCTGCTTACTCTTACCGAGGTAATAAAAGATGAACTCTATGGAGACGGAGAGTGCCTTGCAAAGCTCGTTGCCCTTTCAGGACCGACCCACGCTGAGGAGGTTGCAAGGGATATACCCACAACTATTGTTTCTGCATGTGAAGACGAGCAGACAGCAAAGCGTGTACAGGATATTTTCATGAATACCTGCATGAGAGTATATACCAACAGTGATGTGAAGGGCGTTGAGCTCTGCGGAGCTTTGAAGAATATCATGGCGCTTGCCGGCGGAATATCCGATGGTATCGGCTTCGGAGACAATACCAAGGCTGCGCTTGTTACCAGAGGAATGGCTGAGATCAGAAGACTCGGAACCGCTATGGGCTGCAATGCGGACACCTTTAATGGTCTTGCTGCAATCGGAGACCTGATCGTAACCGCATTCAGTGTTCATTCAAGGAACAACAGGGCCGGACATCTGATAGGTGAGGGCATGAAGGCGCAGGATGCTATAAAGGAAGTCGGAATGGTTGTTGAAGGAATCAATGCGCTTCCCGCAGCTATTTCTCTTTCAAAGAAGTATGCAGTTGAAATGCCGATAGTGAATGCTGTGGATGATATTGTCAACCGCGGAAAAGATCCCAAAGAGGCAGTTTTTGAACTGATGAAGAGAGATAAAAAGAGCGAATAAAGGCATGGAAACTAAAATTGTAAAAATAGTGCACAGTTTTTAGCGGTATTTTTTATGTTTTTTTGTAAAAATTGCTAAAAAACTATTGACAATTTGTGAAAAAAGTGGTTTAATTAACTCATAAAACAAACAAATCAGAAATTCATCTATTACTCTCTCTTTTTTGATACAGGCAAAAGGCACACCATACAGGGTGTGCCTTTTTGTCAGGTATTTAAATTTATCAAAGACTCAGTTTTTCGTATATCTCATCCGTCAGCTCGTCCGGAGAACTTTTTCCTGTAAAATGATCATGTGCATAAACAGCCTGTGACACAAGCATCAGAAGACCGTTTACGGTTTTTGCACCTTTTTCCTGCGCTTCTTTAAGAAGTTTTGTGACCGAAGGATTGTATATTATATCAACAACCGCGGAGAGCCTGAAATAGGGGGTAAGGTCAATGGGACTTGCGTCCACGTTCGGAAACATGCCGACTGGCGAAGTATTTACAAGAACGTCCGCGTCGTTATGAAGTGCCGCAGCTTCTTCATAGGTAAGCACCCCGGGCTCTTTTTTATATTTCACCGTAATCATTTCCGAAGGCAAGAGAGAGGAAAGTGCGGCATTTACTGCCTTTGCAGCGCCTCCGTTTCCGATGACGAGTACTTTTTTTTCCGTGATTTCAATATTGTTTTTCTTCAGGCTGTAAAGAAAGCCGGAATAATCGGTATTGTAACCGTAAAGCTTACCATCCCTTTTGACTATGGTGTTTACCGCACCTATCTTTTCGGCTGCGGGATCGATATGGTCAAGATAGGGGATTACATCCCTTTTGTAAGGAATCGTCACATTTATCCCGTCGAAATCACGTTTTTCCATAAAAGCGGAAAACTCCTCTTTGGTGGGAAGCGGCATGAGCTCGTAGGAATAGTCTCCGATCATTTCGTGTATGGTTTTTGAATAGCTGTGCCCGAGAGCACCGCCTATAAGTCCGTATTTTTTCATTTTTCCTCCTGAAAAAGCTGTCTTTATTCACTATATAACAGTATCGGCTATTTTTCAAGCATAAATATTCGCGATTATATCTAATTTATACTTGGAAAATTCCACTTTTTCTGCTATAATCATTATAACTATGCCAATGAGAAACGGAGGAAGATCAAAATGGCTAAAAACAATGATCTCGCAAAATTTGCTTCCATAGAAATCGGAGATTTCGGTAAAGTACAGATCTCTGATGATGTAATCGCAACAATAGCAGGACTTTCCGCTGCAGAGGTGGAAGGTGTTGCTTCAATGTACGGCAAGGTAAAGAACAAGACAGCCGCAAAGGTCGGCATCAAGAATCTTACAAAGGGCATCGCGATCGAAGTTCAGGGCAGGGATGTACTTGTAAAGCTCAACCTCACTTTAAGATATGGTTACAGCGTTCCCAAGACCACATCCGAGGTTCAGGAAAAGGTAAAGAATGCTCTTGAGAACATGACAGGCCTTAATGTAAAGGCTGTTGATATCAGAATTGCCGGAATCAATCTTGAAAAGAAATAAGCGGGGAATATATGCTTACACAACATGAAAAGAGAAAGACGCTTGTATTCATGCTTTATCTTTCGGGCTTCTATGATAAAGAGGAAACGGACGCACAGATCGACCTCTATCTGTCCGAGGAACTGATGGTTTCAAGGGATAATGCGAACGGCTATGAAGTCGGAGCGGGTGACGAAAGCAGTGAGGAGATTGCTGCGCTTAAAGAACGCTTCAACAAAGTGACTGAAAAACTCGGCGTGATCGATCCGATGATAGCGGCAGTATCCGAAGGCTGGAAGCTTGGACGCATGGGTAAGACTGATCTTGCAATTTTAAGGATTGCCGTCTACGAGCTTTTCTTTGACGATGATATTCCGTCCGCCGTTGCGATAAACGAGGCTGTAAAGCTGGCAAACGAATATGGCGGCGAAAGCAGCTCGCCTGTTTTCATTAACGGAATACTTGGTAAACTTGAAAGAAACAGGACTGCCGATGAGTAATGTCTTTACTGTAACAAAAGTAAATGAATATATCAAAAATGTATTTGTCCGGGATGGGATTCTTTCGAGAATCAGCATAGAGGGGGAAATCTCCGAATGCAAGTACCACTCGTCCGGACATATATATTTTACAATGAAGGACAAAACATCCCAGCTTTCCTGCATTATGTTCGCCGGAAACCGTGCGTCGCTTGATTTTAAGCTGGAACCCGGTCTTTCGGTAGTCGCAAGCGGCCAGATTGATGTATATACAAAAAGCGGCAGCTACAGTTTTATCGTGCGTTCAATAAAAAAGAGCGGTGCGGGTGCACTGTTTGAAGAGTTTGAAAAGCTGAAGCGCAAGCTCTATGAAGAGGGCCTGTTCGATAAAGAACATAAAAAGCCGATCCCGAAATATGTGAAGAGGATCGGGATCATTACGGCAAAAACCGGAGATGCAATAAACGATATCACAAAGATAGCCCATGAAAGAAATCCTTATGTACAGCTTGTACTTATTCCCGCAAAGGTGCAGGGTGAGGGCTCTGCAGAGTCTGTGATAAGGGCTATGAACCGTGCTGATAAAATGGGCTTTGACGTACTGATAGTCGGACGCGGCGGCGGATCCTATGAGGATCTCGGAGGCACTTTCAATGATGAGGCTCTGGCAAGGGCAGTCTATCAGATGAATACTCCCGTGATTTCGGCAGTGGGACATGAGCCTGATGTTACGCTTATAGACTATGTTTCAGATCTCCGTGCCTCGACACCGAGCAATGCTTCCGAGCTTGCGGTTTACCGCTATAATGATCTGATGGCAGAGCTGGTGGACTGCCATTCGGAACTTTTGTCGCTCATGATGTCAAAAATAGAGAAAGAAAGAAATAAGCTCGCTTTTTATACAAAGCAGCTCGAATACAGAAATCCGAGAAATGCCCTTGAGCAGAAAAGAGTCGAGCTTGATAAGATATATGACCGTATTTCGGAGCTTGTCAGAAGAAGTCTTGAGGCTACGAAGGACGAGCTTTGTGAGAACGGAAAAAGAATAGAGAGGGCCTTTAAATATACAAGGGAACACACCATCCACAGACTTGAGCTTTATCGTGAAATGTTAAGACGCCTTTCGCCGCTCGAGAAGATTTCCGGCGGTTATGCCTTCGTTTCACATGATGACAGAGGCATCAGAAGTGTTGATGAGGTGAATGAGGGGGCTATGATCGACGTTACGGTGATCGACGGTACCCTTTCCTGCGAGGTAAAGAAAAAATGGAAGAAGTAAAAGCTGATAATAAAAAGACACTGGAAGCTTCAATGGAGGAGCTTGAAGATATCATAAGATCAATGGAGGATACGGGCATCTCGCTGGAGCAGTCATTTGCTCTTTACAAGAAAGGAGTTGCGGAGCTTAAGGCCTGCCAGGACATGGTAGATTCGATAGAAAAGGAGCTTATCGTTCTGGAGGAGGGCGAAAATGAGTGATTATTCCGAAAAACTAAGACTTGCGGCAGAGGATGCGGGAAGGATAGCAGCTCAATTTCTTCCCGAGAACAAGGGACTTGCGGGTGAGCTTTTAGAGTCAATGGCCTACAGTGTAAACAACGGAGGAAAGAGGTTAAGGCCTGTTCTTCTCCGTGAAAGCTTTCATGAAAACGGCGGAGAGCCGGAGCTTGAGAAAATGCTTGTTGAGCCCTATATGGCAGCACTTGAATATATCCATTCCTACTCGCTGGTCCATGATGACCTTCCCGAGATGGACAATGATATGTACAGGAGAGGCAAGCTTACGACCCATGCCAAGTTCGGACATGCCCAGGGCGTGCTTGCCGGAGACGGCCTGCTCAATTATGCATATGAAACAGCCGGCAAGGCTTTTGAAAATGCCCTGTTTTCCGGAAATGAAACAGCGCTTCGAAGGACTGTGAAGGCTTTCAACGTGCTGACAAACAAGGCCGGAGCATATGGTATGGTCGGCGGCCAGAGCGTTGACGTGGCACTTACAGGAAAAAGCATAGATCCACCCACGCTTGAATATATCTATGAAAACAAGACCTCGGCACTTATCGAAGCCGCACTTATGATAGGCGGAATACTTGCAGGTGCCGACGATGATAGGATAGCAATACTTGAAAAGATAGGCTCGGCATGCGGACGGGCATTTCAGATCAAGGATGACATACTTGATGAAACCGGTACGCTGGAAGAAATCGGAAAGCCGGTACACAGCGATGTGAATAACAACAAAACGACCTATGTTACTCTTTTCGGACTTGAAAAGGCCGAGAAGGATGCCGGGGCGCTTTGCGTAAAGGCTGAGGAAATGCTAAAAACATTCAGCACATCCGACAGCTTTTTATCATGGCTCATCGCCTATATGACAAAGAGAGTGAAGTAATAATCGTATATCGGAGGAAAGAATGGGAATTTATCTTGACAGGATAAAGAAACCTAATGATATAAAGAAAATCCACAAGGAACATCTATACGCGCTTGCACGGGAGATCAGGGAGTATCTGGTCGAAAGCGTTTCCGAAACGGGAGGGCATCTTGCAAGCAGTCTCGGTGCGGTCGAGCTTACGATGGCCCTGCATCTTCTGATGGATCTGCCGAAGGATAAGATAATCTGGGATGTCGGTCATCAGGCATATGTTCATAAAATCCTTACCGGAAGAAAAGAGCAGATGAAGACCTTAAGAAAGCTCGGAGGACTTTCGGGTTTCCCTTCGGAAGAGGAAAGCCCCTGCGATGCCTACAGTACAGGGCATGCGACCACAAGTCTTGCGGTTGCGGCGGGCTATGCCCGTGCAAGGGATATACAGGGAGAACATTATAAGATCGCAGCAGTAATCGGTGACGGATCGTTTTCCGGTGGAATGGCCTTTGAGGCCCTCAATAACTTGGGTCAGTATAAAAACAGCAATACCGTAGTGATCTTCAATGATAACAACATGTCGATCTCAAAAAATGTCGGCGGCATGGCAAGATATCTTGAAAGAATGAGAACCAGCACGGCCTATATCGGTTTCAAGGGCGGTATTGAGAGAACCTTGAGCAAGACGGTACCCGGTGCAAAGGCAGCCGACGGACTCAGAAGAACCAAGAATTTCATAAGGGATCTGATGACGCCGGGTGAATTTTTCAAGGAAATGGGCTTCGGATATTTCGGTCCGATCGACGGACATAATCTTTGGGATCTTATCAGGACAATAAGGGCTGCGCAGCTCTATAAGGGTACGGCGATAGTCCATATCTATACAAAAAAAGGCAAGGGCTATGAGCCCGCCGAAAAAAATCCGAGCAAATTCCATGGCGTTGAACCTTTTGACGTGGCAACGGGCCAGCTGAAGAATCATGTGACGAAAAAAAGCTATACGGCGCTTTTCGGGGAAACCCTGTGCGAGCTTGCAAAAGATGACGACAAACTCTGTGCCGTTACTGCGGCCATGAGCTCAGGAACCGGACTTGACGGTTTTGCCGCCAGATTCCCTGAGAGATTTTTTGATGTCGGAATAGCGGAGGAATATGCAGTAACCTTTGCGGGAGGCCTTGCTGCAGGAGGAATGCATCCTGTTGTGGCAATCTATTCGACCTTCATGCAGCGTGCCTATGACCAGATATTGCACGATGTGTGCCTCACCGGTAAGAAGGTTATCTTTGCGATTGACCGTGCCGGTATAGTCGGAAATGACGGAAAAACACACCAGGGCATATATGATATAGCATATCTGACAAGCATTCCGGGACTTACGGTGATTTCGCCCAAGGACGGAAAAGAACTTGTGGCAGCACTTAAGTTTGCTGTGGGCTTTGACGGCCCGGTTGCGATAAGATATCCGCGTGGAGCTGCTTATGAAAGCGGGCTTGACCTTACTCCGATCGAATACGGAAAGGCCGAGCTGATCGCGGGCGGAAAGGATCTCGGAATCATTGCGGTAGGCTCGGCATTTGATGCGGCATCAATCGCTGCGATGAGGCTTGAGAGCGAGGCGGATCTTTCGGTAAGCCTGTTCAATGCAAGGTTTCTTGCGCCACTTGACACAAGAATGGTGGATTCTATGATTGAATGCAGGCACGAGCTTATCGTCAGCGTAGAAGAGGGTGTAAAGAGCGGCGGCTTCGGTCAGAAGATTGAGAGCTATCTGCTTGAAAAAGGCTATAAGGGAGCATTTCTGAATATTTCCCTTCCGGATATTTATCTTGAGCATGGTGACATAAATGAACTCAGAAAAAAATACGGGTTTGATTCCGACAGCATATATGAAAATATTCTTTCATATGCCAAGAAAAAAATAGGTTTCCTGAGAAGAGAGGAAGAAGCAGATGAAGGAAAGGCTTGACGTCATGATGGTTTCGCGTGGCCTTGCTTCTTCAAGGGAAAAGGCCAGGGCCATGATAATGGCCGGAGAGGTTTTTGTGGACGGCAACCGTGAAGACAAAGCCGGTTCACAGTTTCCCGAAAGCGCGGAAATTGAAGTGAAGGGAAAGAAGCTTCCCTTTGTAAGCCGTGGAGGACTGAAGCTTGACAAGGCGGTAAAGGTTTATAATATCGACTGCACCGGTCTGGTGTGCCTTGATGTAGGCGCTTCTACCGGAGGTTTTACCGACTGCATGCTGCAGAACGGAGCTGAAAAGGTATATGCGGTGGATGTCGGGACCAACCAGCTTGCATGGGAACTGAGGCAGAACCCGAAGGTGATCTCGATGGAGAAAACCAACATACGCTATGTCACTCCTACGGATATCGGGGAAGCGGTTGATTTTGTCTCGATAGACGTGGCCTTCATTTCGCTTACGAAGGTGCTTGAGCCCGTAAAGGCATTGATGAAGGAAGACGCGAGAATAGTCTGTCTTATAAAACCCCAGTTTGAAGCCGGACGTGAAAAGGTCGGGAAGAAGGGCGTTGTAAGGGACAAGGCAGTTCATCTCGAAGTGATAGAAAACATAGTGTCCTTTTCGTACGGACTGGGGTTTGAGATACTCGGCCTTGACTATTCACCGATCAGGGGACCCGAAGGAAATATTGAATACTTATTGTACATGAAAAACAGCAGATCATCGGAGGCGGAGGGAAAGAACATGCTGCCTGAAGGGACGGATCCGAAAAAGATCGTCGAAGAGGCACATGAAAATCCCGGCTTGAAACATGAATAAATTCTTTATTATTTACAACGAAAGCAAGAAGGGCGGCGAGACTCTCGCCGGCAAAATAAAAGCCCGTATAGAAGAAAGGGGCGGAGTTGTTGCGGAAGAAAAACCGGCTGAGGATACGGAATGCATACTTGTACTTGGCGGGGATGGTACTTTTCTCCGCGCGGCAAAGGATTATGCAGCCTATGATCTGCCGCTCATGGGAATAAACATCGGCACGCTCGGCTTTCTTACCCAGGCATCCGGAGAAGATGCCTTAAATGCTGTTGACCGTCTGATGGAGGATGAGTACTATCTTTCGAAAAGAACGGAAATTGAATGCTATTATGACGGACTGGAAAAAAGCACGGCACTTAATGATGTAGTGATCTCGCGTGGCGGCTATTCTCATCTTGTCGGAATAATGATATATATAAACGACAACCTTTTTACAGCCTATGAAGGCGACGGTCTGATCATTTCCACCGCAACAGGTTCTACAGGTTATAACCTGAGCGCCGGAGGCCCGATAATGGCACCGGGCGTAAATGCGCTTCTTATCACTCCGATATGTCCGCATGCCCTTGGAGTAAGAAGCTTTGTAATATCCGGCGATGACAAAGTGAGGATAAAGATCAGGGGAAACAGGCACAGGGTAAGCGAGCCGGCCTATGTGACCGTTGACGGCGCGGATTATACAACACTTTCTCCGGATGAGGAGATACATATTGCAAAAGCGTCTTCAAAGTGCAAAATGATAATGCTGAAATCAACGTCTTTCGTAGAGACATTGAATAATAAATTCCATTAAGTGAGGTAAAGAAAAGTATGAAAAAACAACGCCATAATGTAATTCTTAACCTGATCGACAAGTATGATATAGGTACTCAGGAAGACCTGTGCGCAATGCTTCTGGAAGCAGGATATGATGTAACACAGGCTACGGTTTCAAGAGACATAAGAGAGCTTAAGCTCATCAAGGTTGTTGCTGATAACGGAAGTCAGAAATATGTCAGGACGACGAATGAGATGGCAATACATAACAGAAAGCCCGATAAGAACGATCTTCTGATGAGAGAGGTTGTAAAGAGCGTGGATTATGCAGGCAACCTGATCGTGATAAAGGCAAGCGCCGGCATGGGCTCTGCAGTCGGTGCCACGATAGACGATGCAATACTTCCCGATGTGCTGGGAACGGTTGCGGGTGACGATACACTTCTTTGCGTAATGCGAAGTGAGGAAGCTGCTGCCGAGCTTACAAGGCAGATCAAAAAAATGATACTTGAATATTGATTTGGAGGAGTAATAAATGTCAGGACATTCAAAATTTGCGAACATCAAACACAAAAAGGCGGCAAATGATGCTGCAAAGGGTAAGATTTTTACCCGTCTCGGCCGTGAGATCGCGGTTGCTGTAAAGGAAGGCGGTGCTGATCCCGCCAACAATTCAAAGCTTAAGGATATCATTGCAAAGGCAAAGTCAAACAACATGCCAAACGATACCATTGAGAGAAGCATAAAGAAGGCTGCCGGAGATCTCGGTGCCGTAAATTATGAGTTTGTTTCATATGAGGGCTATGGTCCTAAGGGCTCTGCAATCATTGTAGAGGCACTTACCGACAACAAGAACCGTACTGCATCAAATATCCGTAATGCTTTCACAAAGGGCAATGGTTCAATCGGAACCCAGGGCTGCGTATCTTTCATGTTTGATGAAAAAGGATTTATCCTTGTAGACAAGGAAGAGTATGAGGGAGATGCAGACGAGCTGATGATGGTGGCTCTTGATGCAGGAGCAGAGGATATGTCCGAGGAAGAGGACTGCTTCGAAATATATACTGCTCCCGATGATTTTTCATCAGTTAGGGAGAAGCTTGAGGAGGCAGGAATCCCTATGGCAGAGGCTGAGGTGACAATGATACCACAGACCTATGTTTCACTTACCGATGAAACCGATATCAAGAATTTCCAGAGAACAATGGATCTGCTTGATGACGATGATGACGTACAGAACGTATATCATAATGTAGAGGAGTAATAAAAGCAGTATGCTTGTTAACCTTCACGTTAAAAATTTTGCCATCATAGATGAGGTATGGCTTGATTTAGGAACTGGCTTTAATGTGCTTTCGGGCGAGACCGGTGCCGGCAAATCCATACTGATAGGATCCCTTAATGCTGCTCTCGGCGGAAAAATCTCAAAGGAGCAGATGGGAAGCTATGCAGACTATGCTCTTGTTGAACTGAGCTTCGAATCGGACTCTCCGGAAATCAGAAAGATTTTTGAAAAGAACGAGTTGATCTATGAGGATGGGCTTGTAACGATTTCAAGAAGGATAAGTGCCGGAGGACGCAGCGTATGTCGTATAAACGGCGAGGTTGTGTCGCAGACGGCACTTAAGGAAATCTCGGAGGTTCTTATTGACATACACGGGCAGCATGAACATCAGTCCCTGCTCTATAAGGAAGGTCAGAGAAGGATAGTTGATGAAAGCTCGGAGGAATGTAAAACGGCGCTTCTTTCGGTGAAAGAGGCATATCAGGCTTACAGGACGGCAAAAACTGAGCTTACCGAGGCAGAAGGCAGCGGAAGAAAAAGTGAACGCGAGCTTGAACTTTTATCCTATGAGGCAGAGGAAATAAAGAATGCCAGGCTTAAGGAAGGGGAGGACGAGAGCCTTGAGGAAAGATTCAGGGTACTCTCTAATACCGAAAAGATACTCGAGGAACTGAAGCTTGCAGAAGAAGCACTTTCGACCGGAAATGAGGCGGCAGAAGAGCTTCTGGGGCGGGCCGAAAGGGCAATAAGCAAAATTGCTTCTTATGATGAGGTACTTGCAGGATTTTCGGACAGGCTTTCTGTTGTTTCCGAACAGTTGTCGGAGCTTACAGGAATGATAAGGGACTATGCAGACGGCATATCCGGAAGTGAAGAGGAGTTTAATGAGGTAGGTGAAAGACTTGATGTCATCAACCGCCTTAAATCCAAATATGGTCATTCGATCGAAGAAATAAATGCCTATGCCGAGAATTGTGAAAAGGAGCTTTCCGAATATTCGGACTATGACAGCTTCCTTGACAGGCTGAAAAAAGAGCTTGAAGAAAAGGAAAAAGTTCTGAAAAAAGCCAATGAGGCCTTAAAAAAAGCAAGAGAGACGGCAGCGGCAAGACTGTCCGAAAGCATCGAAGAAGCTCTCAAGGAACTGAATTTTGAAAATGCAAGATTTGAAATCAGGACGGAAGAGACCGGACGCTATTCGGAAACAGGCGATACCGAACCTGAATTTTACCTGAGTGCCAATCTCGGAGAGCCTTTAAAGAAGCTTTCGAATGTAATAAGCGGAGGCGAGCTTTCAAGGATAATGCTTGCAATAAAATCCGTAGTGGCGTCAGACAATTCCATCGGAACCCTTGTTTTTGATGAAATTGACACGGGAATCAGCGGACGTACCGCACAGAAGGTGGCAGAAAAGATTGCGCTGCTTTCGAAAAGCCACCAGGTTATCTGTATTACCCACCTGCCACAGCTTGCTGCAATGGCTGACAGTCATTTCCTTATCGAGAAAAAGCAGGCTGACGGACATACAAGGACGGGTATCACGAAGCTTACGGAGGATGCAGTGACAGATGAGCTGTCAAGAATGCTTGGCGGTGCAAAGATCACAGATGCCGTAAGAGCAAGCGCAAGGGAAATGAAGCAGCTTGCCGATGAAACAAAGAAAAATATTAAATAACAGAGGCGTAATATAATGAAAAAAACAATAATAGTAACAGGCGGAGCCGGATTCATCGGCAGTAATTTCGTATTTCATATGCTTGACACCTATCCTGATTACAGGATAATCTGTCTTGACAAGCTTACCTATGCTGGAAATCTTTCCACACTAAAAAAGGTGATGGATAATCCCAATTTCCGCTTCGTAAAGGCTGATATATGTGACAGGGAAGCGGTTTATAAACTTTTTGAGGAAGAAAAACCCGACATTGTCGTAAACTTTGCGGCTGAATCCCACGTAGACCGTTCGATTGAGGATCCCGGTATCTTCCTTCAGACCAATATCATCGGTACCGAGGTGCTGATGGATGCCTGCAGGAAATATGGTATCGAAAGATATCATCAGGTTTCGACGGACGAGGTATATGGCGACCTCCCGCTTGACCGCCCCGACCTTTTCTTTACCGAGACTACTCCGATCCATACGAGCTCACCTTACTCCAGCTCCAAGGCTTCGGCGGACCTTCTGGTAATGGCTTACTACCGTACCTACGGGCTTCCGGTCTCCATAAGCCGCTGCTCGAATAATTACGGACCTTATCATTTTCCGGAGAAGCTGATACCTCTTATGATCGCCAATGCGCTTAATGACAAGCCTCTCCCGGTATACGGTGAGGGACTCAATGTGCGTGACTGGCTCTATGTCGAGGATCACTGCCGTGCGATCGACCTTATCATCCACAAAGGAAGAGTAGGCGAGGTTTATAATGTCGGCGGACACAATGAAATGAAGAATATCGACATTGTAAAGCTTATATGTAAAGAACTCGGAAAACCCGAGAGCCTTATCACACATGTGACAGACCGTAAGGGCCATGATATGCGTTATGCGATTGATCCGACCAAGATACATGATGAGTTAGGGTGGCTACCCGAAACAAAGTTTGCAGACGGTATAAAGAAGACAATAAAGTGGTATCTTGACAACCGTGAGTGGTGGGAAGAAATCATTTCGGGTGAATATCAGAACTACTATGAAAAAATGTACGCCGGAAGATAAATAATTGCGAAAAAGCGGAAAGCAGCAAGAAAGTACAAAAAAAATACAAGATAGAACATCGATTATCGAAAATAATAGTGGAATAATTCTGTAAAATGTGGTATTCTCTATGGTATAAGGAGAATAGTGGAAGATAGGGGTATTATACCCATTTTCTGCGGAACGGAGAACAGAATTATGAAAGGAAAAAAGAACCAGGGCTTTTCACTCGTCGAACTGATAGTTGTTATTGCCATCATGGCTGTGCTGGTTGGCGTTCTGGCACCCGCCTATCTGAAGTACGTAGAAAAGTCCCGCAAATCGAAAGATCTGCAGCTGATTGACAACATTGTCAAAACAGGTACTACTATTGCGACCGACCCTGACAATGAGTACTACATACCGGCTGGCGCTTGGTTTGTGGTATCGTGTACAAGCGGTACACTTTCTGTTGATATAACAGATATGGATGATACTGACGGACACAGAACTGATGCATTAAATGACTGGATCGAATCAAGCGGTATGAAGACTAATTCCAGTGTCAAATTTGCTTCAAAAGACTGGAAAAAAGGCACAGGAGAATTTAAGGGCCTTGTAAATCCTGCAGGAACCATTAAATGGGATATTGCATCTGTAAGTGGAGTGTTTACGGACATCAATTCCTATTCCAGTAATTTTGCGGAGTACTTCACTACTGTTTCAAATGTCGCACCTGCCGGAAATGGAAGCAACAACGGTAATAACGGCGGTGCCAACAACCCGTAATCAAAAACGCCACCTTGTAACTTTTTAATATCAATATGTAAATACTTATTCCGGGGGTACATTCTGCCTCCGGAATATGTGTGAAAAGGGCACAAGTGCCCGAAATAAAGCAATACAAAAGGAGAGAAAGTAATTATGAAAATCAAGAAATTCATTTGTGCGGCAGCACTTGCTGCCATGGTACTCGGTGCATGCGGTTCGGACAGCTCGTCATCGTCATCTGCATCATCTGCAGCTTCATCCTCAAGCTCATCTGCAGCTTCGGAGAGCTCATCAAGTGCAGAGGCTCCCGCTGAAATCGATATCAATGCCGTTGCAGATGCACTTAAGAGTGAGGTAAGCTTTGCAGGAAATATGGTAACGGCTAACGAGGAACTTGCAAAGATTTCCCTTTCGATTCCTGATGGAAGCGAAGGCGCGATGTATATACCCGAGAGCGAACAGGTTGCTGATGCTTTTGGTGTTTATAAGTGCGCTGATGATACAAAGGCGGAAGAGCTTGTGAATGGTATCAATGGTTATATTAACGATTCTAAGGATGAAATGCAGAAATACATACCTGAGGAAGTTCCGAAGCTTGATAATGCTATTATCAAAAAGAACGGAAACAATGTAGTTTTCTGCATCACATCTGACAATGCAAAGGCTAAAGAGGTAATTGAAAGGTTCTTCAAATAAACATGGAAGACGATAAGGATATAATAAATCCGGATAATCCCAGAAAACCTCCCGAAAATAAGCGCCCTCAGGGAAGCCGTCCTGCTGTAAGACCGGACGGAAAAAGACCGGTCGTAAGGCCTGAAGGCAGGAGACCTGCTGAAAGACCTGATGGCGTAAGACCCGAAAGCAGGAGGCCTGTTGACAGAGCGGACGGAAGAAGACCGGTAAGGTCATCTACGGGCAGACCTGTCAGGGAAAGAATTGACAGTGATACCTACGGTGACCGTTATTCCAGGAGAGAGCGTGAGTATACCGGCAGAGAGGTATATGAAAGAGGCGACAGAAGCCCATCTGCCAGGAGGCAGGCTCAGGCGTCGGGAGACTACATGAGCCGCAGTTATTCCGGCAGAAGAAAGAAAAAGGCAAAAATGAGGCCTCAGGTCAAAATTGCGCTTGTTATTCTGGCTATCACTCTCGTTACCATCGTGGGACTTCTGGTTATTACTTTCAACGGAAGCAAGAAAAAAGAAAACCATACAAAAAATAATCAGATATATGTGCCCGATATTTCAGATCCTCCGACCAAGGTTGCGGAAGCAAGCCCCGTTGTTACCGAGACTCCGGTAACGACTCCGGGTGCCGATACAACACCGGGTGCAGATGTTACCGGCGAGATTACTCCGGAAACTACCCCGGCAGTTACTCCGGGTGCAGCACCGTACTCTGACGCCACAAAGGATGAAATCCAGTACATAAAGGGACTTTACCTTCTTCGCGATGCGGCATATGAGCCTTATACCTATGTTGATGCAACAGCAAAGCTCTATGCGGACGCCGTAAATGCGGCAGCAGCAAACTTAAGCGGCGTAAAGGTTTATTGCTCGGCAATTCCTCTTAGCTCCGGAATCACTTTCCCTGAGCATCTGAGAAGCGAGATCAATTCAACAGACCAGAAGGTGGCTTGCGAGAAGATCGGAGAGAAGATATCCTCACCTGTAACTTATATAAATATATTCAATGCGCTGAATGATCACAGAAATGAATATATTTATTACCGCACCGACCATCATTGGACCGGGCGCGGCGCATATTATGCCTATGCCGAGATCATAAAAGCAATGGGTAAGACGCCCAAGCCGATAACGATGTATACAATCAGAAGCTATGAAGGTTTTTACGGCTCTTTCTACAATGATACAAAGAGCGATACAAAAGCCGAGGCTATGCTTAGCAGCAATCCCGATACCGTAGAAGCCTATGTTTCGGGCGTAAGCACGAAGATGGAAATAACCGATACCAAGGATTCGACCTTTGCATGGCCGATGTTAAATAACGTATCGGACTACGGAAAAACCCTGAAATACTGCTGCTACATCGGTGGCGACTATCCTTATACAAAGATTGAGAACAAGGATCTTAAGGACGGAAGTGCCGTAATACTTGTAAAGGAATCCTTCGGAAATGCTTTTGCACCCTTCCTTGCAGACCATTACCAGTATGTATATGTTGTCGATTACAGGTATTACAAAAAGAGCCTTTCCGCACTTGTAAGAGAAACAAAAGCGAAGGATGTTCTCTTCCTTAACAACCTGTCAATGACAAGAAATAAAAATCTGGTGGCAAAATTCACCGCCTGTGTAAAGAGCTGACAAACAAAACCGTTTGTTTTTTCAAAAAATATTGAAAAAATGAACGGTTTTTCTTTGCATATCGGAGATTTTATGATATAATATACCCGTGGATTCTATGCCCGTATGGGTACTGTCCGCGAGAAGGTTAAACTTATTGGAGGAATTATGAAAAATATATTGTTTGTAGCATCAGAATGTGTGCCCTTCATCAAAACAGGCGGTCTTGCAGACGTAGTGGGAGCTCTCCCCAAGTATTGCAACAAGGACGAGTTCGATATCAGGGTCCTTATCCCCAACTATAAGTCCATTCCCCAGAAATATAAATCACAGATGAGATATAAAACTCATTTTTACATGGATCTTGCATGGCGTACACAGTATGTCGGCGTACTTGAAATGGAACTTGATGGGGTAAAGTTCTATTTCATTGACAACGAATTCTATTTTTCGGGCGACAAGCCCTACGGCGAGATATATCAGGACATAGAGAAGTTCGCGTTTTTCTCAAAGGCAGCGCTTTCCGCAATGCCTGTACTTGATTTCAGACCTGACATTATCCACTGCCATGACTGGCAGACCGGTCTTATCCCTGTAATGCTTCATGATTCGTTCCAGAACAACCCGTTCTATCACGGGATCAAGAGCATAATGACCATCCATAACCTCAAATTCCAGGGTGTATGGGACAAAAAGACCATACAGGATATCACAGGCCTTTCATCTTACTATTTCGCACCTGACAAGCTCGAGGCTTATGGAGATGCAAACTACCTTAAGGGCGGTATAGTATATGCCGACATGGTAACGACAGTAAGCCGTACCTATGCAGAGGAAATTAAGACTCCGTTCTACGGCGAAGGTCTTGACGGCCTGATGAACGCAAGGAGCAATTGCCTTCGCGGTATCGTAAACGGTCTTGACTATGATGTATGGAATCCCGAAACCGATCCCTACATTGTCAATAACTACAATGCAGTCAACTTCCGTAAGGAAAAGGTAAAGAACAAGACCGCACTCCAGGAAGAGCTCGGACTTGCGATAAATGACAAGATATTTACTGTCGGAATTGTTTCTAGACTTACGGACCAGAAGGGTCTTGACCTTGTGGACTATGTAATTGAAGAGCTCTGCGCACCCGATATGCAGTTCATTGTGCTGGGTACCGGTGATCCGAAGTATGAAAACCTCTTCAGACACTATGAATGGAAGTATAAGGACAGGGTATCTGCAAACATCTACTACAACAACGAACGTTCGCATAAGATTTATGCGGCATGCGATGCCTACCTGATGCCTTCGCTCTTTGAACCTTGCGGACTTTCACAGCTGATGAGCCTTCGTTACGGTACGGTACCGATCGTCCGTGAGACCGGCGGTCTCAAGGATACTGTAGAGCCTTACAACCAGTATGAAAATACCGGTACCGGCTTCAGCTTCCGCAATTACAATGCACATGAGATGCTCAATGCAGTAAGATATGCAAAGGATGTCTTCTACAACCACAAACGTGAGTGGAACAAGATAGTAGACAGAGGCATGGCCGTAGACTTTTCATGGAAGGCTTCTGCAGGACAATATGAAGAGCTTTACAGATATATGTAAACAATAGGATTTTGATTACCGGATCCCACGGCAACTTATGCCGTGGGTTTTGGTGTGTTTTAGAAACAGTATTTTTTAGCTTGTGAGGCATTAAATGAAACTGAAAAATCTCCTTGACGGATTAAAATACGAGCTGCTTAACGGTTCTTTGGATACCGAAATCACCTCTCTTGTCTATGATTCCAGAAAGGCTTCGGAAGGCTCTGCTTTTGTATGCATAAGCGGAACCCAGACCGATGCCCATAAATATATACCGGATGTAATAGAAAAAGGTGCGGCAGCAGTGATCGTAACCAAAGAAGTGGAGGCACCCGAAAATGTCTGCGTGGTAAAAGTGGACGATGACCGTGAGGCGTTAGCTCTTATGAGCGCAGCATGGTTCGGACATCCCGCAGAAAAGCTTACAACGATAGGAATCACAGGCACAAAGGGAAAAACGACAACAAGCTACATGATAAGAAATGTGCTTGAAAAGGTCGGAATCAAGTGCGGGCTGATCGGTACGATCGAGACCATAATCGGAGAAGAGCATATTCCTTCAAGCCATTCCACTCCGGAAAGCTACACTATCCAGGAATATTTTGCAAAGATGGCAGAAAAGGGACTTACCCATGTGGTAATGGAGGTGAGCTCCCAGGGGCTGAAGATGAAGAGGGTAGGTGGAATAGTTTTTGACTACGGTATCTTCACCAACCTAGAGCCCGACCATATCGGAGGCAATGAGCATCCGGATTTTGCCGACTATCTTTACTGTAAGAGCCTTCTGTTTTCACAGTGTAAAACAGGACTCGGAAACATTGACGACAAGCATTTTGACGAGATAATGAAAAACAGGACCTGCAGCCTTTACTCCTTCGGAACAAGTGAGGGAGCAGACTACATGGCTTCAGACATAGAACTTACAAAGGCCGGAATCAAGTATAAAGCGACAACGAAAGAAAACAAGAAACTTGAGGTAATTGTGGATATTCCCGGAAGGTTTACGGTCTACAATTCCCTGACCGCACTTGCGCTCTGCGACCTGCTTGGCGTAGATCATGATGCGACACTTAAGGGTCTTGCCGATGTAAAAGTAAGGGGAAGGGTAGAGACCGTGCCGGTATCCGAAGACTTTACGATAATGGTCGACTATGCCCATAATGAAATGTCACTCAGAAGCGTGCTGACAACACTCAGGGAGTATAAACCCGGAAGGCTTGTATGTGTGTTCGGCTGCGGAGGCAACCGTTCGAAAGACAGGCGCTACAGCATGGGCAGGGTGAGCGGAGAGCTTGCGGATCTTACGGTGATCACCTCCGACAATCCCAGATTTGAGAAGCCCGAGGACATAATCGCAGACATTGTTTCATCGATAGAAAAGGTTCCCGGAGCGAATTATGTTGTTGTTCAGGACCGTTTTGAAGCGATAAAATACTGCATAGACAATGCAAAAGCAGGAGATCTGATACTGGTTGCCGGAAAAGGCCATGAAGACTACCAGGAGATTGAGGGCGTCAAGTATCATATGGACGATGTCGAGCTGATACTAAAGGCAGACGCGATGAAGAAAGCAAGGGAGAATAAATAAAAGATGGGAATTCTGACTGTAAAAGAAATTGCGGACATGATGGACGGCGAGATCATAGACGGCGACCCGTGCATAACCATAAGCGATTACAGCTATAATTCAAAGGAGGGCGATTCACAGACTCTTTTCCTTCCGATAGTCGGAGAGAACAGGGATGCCCATGATTTCATACCGGATGCACTGTCAAACGGAATGATCGCAACCGTGACTGAAAGAGGAAGGGTTGAGGAAAATACCGAGGGAATGACCTATATCGCAGTCGACAGCACAAGGGACGCAATACAGAGGCTCGGAATGCGCTACCGCATGTGCTTTTCACCGAAATGCGTGGGGATTACCGGAAGCGTCGGAAAGACAACGACCAAGGAAATGATAGCTGCCGCGCTTGAAGGCAGCAAAAAGGTAATAAAGACCGAGGGCAACAAAAACGGCCAGCTGGGACTTCCCCTGATGGCTTTAAAGACCGACGAAAATACCGAAGTGCTTGTGCTTGAAATGGGCGTAAGCATTATAGGTGAAATGGAAAGGCTGGCAAAGATAGCAAGACCCGACATTGCGGTTGTTACCAACATCGGTTTTTCACATGTAGGAAACTTCGGCTCACAACAGAACATAAGACGTGAAAAGCTCGGCATAATCAACGAGATGGACGAAAACGGTATACTTCTATTAAACGGCGAAAACGAGCTCCTTTCCGAGCTTGCCCCGGGCTCGCCTACCCAGAAGGACATCTCCGAGCTCGGTCTTTATGAAGAGACCACTGAGGTAATGGGAAACATCAGAAGACTTTCCTACGGCCTTTCAAAATGGTGTGATTTCAGGGCCGAGGATGTAGTAAGCGATGCCACTGGCAGCAGTTTTACCTTCAGATACAAGGATATGGAAATCCCTGTAAGGCTTAAGGTCTGCGGAAGCCATAACATACTGAATGCGGTTTCGGCGCTTGCATGCGCAGTGCTTCTTGATGCGGACATGGATGCGGCACTTAAGATGCTTGGAGATTATGAGCCGCTTGCAATGCGCGGAAAGATTGAGAAGACCGAAAATGGCACATGGCTGATAGACGATTCCTATAACGCAAGCCCGGATTCGATGAAGAGCGGGCTGTGGCTGCTTTCAAATGCAGTGAACGAAGGCAGGAAGATTGCCATGCTTGCGGATATGCTGGAGCTCGGTGACTATTCCGAAGAGCTTCACCGACTGGTCGGAAAATATGCTGCAGAATCAAAGGCTGACATCATAATCTGCGTTGGAAAAGAGGCTGAGTTTATTGCAGACGAAGCAGAAAAACTCAGCGATAAGGAAATCAAAAGCTTTGAAACAAGAGAAGAGGCCGAAAAGTATCTCCTTGAGACTCTTAAACCCGGTGATTGTGTGCTCTGCAAGGGCAGCCGCGGAATGCAGCTTGACAAAACCGCAAAACTCATAAGGGAAGCAGGAGGAGAAAAGGCTTGAAATATGCGGATATAATTGTCGATATATCCGCACCCAATCTGGATAAAAGCTTCAGCTATGAAATACCGGATGAGCTGGGAGAACTGACGGTCGGCACTCCCGTAATGATACCCTTCGGAGCAGGAAACAAACTGAAGAAGGGCTATATATGCGGCATAAGGAGTACAAGGCCCGAGGGAGATTTCAAGCTAAAGAAAATTGACAGCGTCGTAAAGAATTCACTGACCATAGAGGATGAATTCATGGCCTTGGCCTACAGAATGAAGACCAACTATGGCGGGATGCTGAAGGATTCCCTCAGAACCGTTATTCCGGTAAAGCAGAAGGTAAACCTTAACAAAGGCGTAAAAAGAAAGGATGCTTTTCCCGAGATAAGCGAGCTGATAAAGGAAAATCCCGACGGTTGTAAAAGTCCCATAAGTCTTAATGACGAACAGCTTCTTGCAAGAAACACGGTATGTGCGGATATAGATGGAGACATACATAAAACCTATCTGCTGCACGGTGTGACCGGCAGCGGAAAAACTGAAGTATATATTGAAATAATAAGGCATGTGGCAGAAAAAGGGAAACAGGTGATCGTTCTGATCCCGGAAATATCACTTACCTACCAGACGGTAAAACGCTTTGCCATGTGCTTCGGAAACAAGGTGGCTTTTTCCCACAGCAAGCTCAGTAAAGGCGAACGTTACGAGCAGAGCGAAAAAGCGAAAAACGGCGAAATAAACATTATGATAGGTCCGCGTTCGGCACTTTTTACGCCGTTCAGCAATCTCGGGCTGATCATCATAGATGAGGAACATGAGGCAAGCTATAAATCCGAAAATACTCCCAAGTATCATGCTAGGGAGGTGGCCATTTGGCGTGCGGAAATGGCAGGGGCTTCGGTGATCCTTGGATCAGCAACACCATCGCTTGAGTCCTACAATAAGGCGCTTGATGGAGAGTATACTTTGCTCAGCCTTAGTAAAAGGGCGATGGATGCAGAAATGCCCAAGTCCCATATCGTTGATATGAGGGCGGAGATGAAAAAAGGCAACCGCTCGGTATTTTCGGAGATCCTTCTTGAAAAAATGAAGGACAGGCTCAATAAGAAAGAGCAGATCATGCTTTTCCTCAACCGCAGAGGCTATGCGGGCTTCGTATCATGCAGGAGCTGCGGTCATGTTCCGAAATGCCCGCACTGCGATATTTCGCTGACGCTCCATGCAAACAAAAGGCTTTACTGCCATTACTGCGGTTACAGTATAGAAAATTACAAAAACTGCCCCAAATGCGGATCGGGCTTTATCGGAGGCTTCGGAACCGGAACCGAGAAAATCGAAAAGATGGTAAACGAAACCTTTCCGGAGGCTAAAGTGCTTCGGATGGATGCCGATACGACCGCGAAGAAGGGCGATTTTGAAAAGATACTTTCGGCATTTTCGAAAAAGAAGGCAGATATCCTGATCGGAACCCAGATGATAGTAAAGGGTCATGATTTCCCGGATGTAAGCCTGGTCGGAATTTTGGCTGCCGATCTTTCACTGTTTGCAGGTGACTACAGGGCTGCCGAAAGAACCTACCAGCTTCTCAGCCAGGCATCCGGCAGAGCGGGAAGGAGCAGCCTTCCGGGAGAGGTCGTCATCCAGACCTATAATCCGGAGCATTACTGCGTGGAATATGCCGCGGAAAACCGTTATGTTGATTTCTATAACCAGGAAATCGCTGCGAGAAGGCTGATGAATTACCCGCCCGCAGGCAACATGATGGTAATCTACATACAGTCCGAAAGCCCGAAAAAGAACAGTAATGTGGCAGACAGGCTGGTATATTGCATAAAACATTTCGAAAACAGCAAAAATGTAAAATACAGGGTTTTAGGACCCTCGGAGGCAGCTGTCAAAAAACTGAATGATATGTACAGAAGCGTGATCTACGTAAAGGATAAGGACTATGGAAAACTCATAGAACTAAAGGATGCTATAGAGTTTTTCATTAACAGCCAGAAAATAAACGAGGCTTCGGTGCAGTTTGATTTTAACCCCGTAAAGGGCTATTGATAAAGAATGCGAGGAATAATATGGCACTCAGAAACATAAGAATAAGCGGCGACCCGATACTTGAAAAGGTGTGTAAGCCCGTAAAGGAAATGAATGACAGGACAAGGGACCTGATAAACGACATGTTTGAAACCATGTACGATTCAAGAGGCGTGGGTCTTGCCGCACCCCAGGTAGGAATACTTAAAAGAATCTGCGTGATAGACATCACTCCCGACGGTTCGGACCCCCATGTTTTCATAAACCCCGAGATAATTGAGCGCTCGGAAGAGGTACAGACAGGCTATGAAGGCTGTCTTTCGCTTCCCGGAAAGAGCGGAGTGGTCACAAGGGCAATGAAGGTAAAGGTAAAGGCGCTTGACATCAACATGGAACCATTCACGATGGAAGGCGAGGAACTGATGGCACGTGCCATGCAGCATGAGATCGACCATCTTGACGGAAACATGTACATGAAGCTCGTTGAGGGCGAAATATATGATAATTCAGAGCTCTTCGGGGACGAAGATGAGGAAGAGGACGAATAATGAAAATCATTTACATGGGTACCCCCGAGATTGCAGCAGTGATTCTTGACTCGCTGCTTAATGACGAGAAAAATGAGGTCGTGCTTGCCGTTACTCAGCCGGACAGACCAAAAGGACGTGGCGGCGAGCTTGCGATGTCGGATGTTAAAAAGCGTGCGCTTGTGTCGGGAATTCCGGTGTATCAGCCCGAGAAGATAAAGAATCCCGAGTGCGTGGAGTATCTTAAAAGCTTTAATGCCGACATAATCGTTGTGGCAGCCTTCGGTCAGATTCTTTCAAAGGAAATACTTGAACTGACGCCTCATGGCTGCATCAATGTACATGCATCCCTGCTTCCCAAATACAGAGGCGCAGCACCGATACAGTGGGCGATAATAGACGGAGAAAAGATCAGCGGCGTAACGATCATGCAGATGAACGAGGGCCTTGATACCGGAGATATCATACTCCGTAAGGAAATTGTGCTTTCACCCGTGGAAACAGGCGGAACGCTTCACGACAAGCTGGCAGTTCTCGGATCCGAAGCACTTTCAGAGGCACTCACGCAGATTGAAAACGGTACGGCAAAGAGGACTCCGCAGGGTGAGGCTACCACAAAATACGCTGCAATGCTCAGCAAAAAGACCGGAAAGCTCAATTTCGGCAGAGGCGCTGAGGAGCTTGAAAGATATGTGAGAGGACTTAATCCATGGCCCAGTGCCTATGCTTTCCTTGACGGAAAGATGATAAAATTCTGGGAATGCATGATAAGTCCCGAGGTACCGGACGGCTTTAAGCCCGGAGATGTTTACGGTATAGACAAAAACGGCTTCTACATTGCCACAGGTGACGGAGGCCTAAGAGTTCTTCATCTACAGGCAGAGGGCAAGAGAGCCATGAGCGCCGCAGAATTCTTACGCGGCAACAATCTCTACGGAAAGCATTTTGAATGAACGAACGTGAAAGAGCCTACAGGGCATTATACAAGATATTTTTTGAAAACGGGCTTTGCCATGAGGTGCTCCGCGAAACTCTTGATGAGATTGACAAAAGCGGAGAAGCTGCAAATAAAGCATGGCTTGCAAGGCTTGTGAACGGAACATGTGAGCGCTGGCTGACCCTTGCTTTTCTGATTGAAAAACAGTCGGGAAGGCCGATATCAAAGATCAAACCGCAGCTTCTGGTGATACTTGCAATGTCGATTTACCAGGCATTTTTCATGAAGGTGCCGGAGAGTGCAGCGGCCAACGAGGCGGTAAAGCTTGCAAAAAAGCATAAGCTTGCGGGACTTTCGGGCTTTGTAAACGGAGTGCTCAGAAATATATTCCGGACTGCCTCCGGTGATTTTGAAAACTATCTTGAGACATTGCTTAAGGATGAAAAATACGGAAAGAAGCTTTCAGTAAAATATTCGGTTCCCGAAGAACTGCTTTCGGTGATGGAAAAGGAACTCGGAAATGATACGCTTGAAAAAGCTCTTTCAGGCTTCTTTACCGAAAAGAAGCTTTGCTTTTACAGGCTCGGCGAAAAATGCAGTAAAGAAGAATTTGAAAATAGTCTGAAAAAAAACGGGATAAACTATTCTAAAAGAGAAGAACAGGGACTTGATAATGCCTACATAATCGAGATGGCAGTAAGCCCTACAAGCGTAGAATGCTTTAAAAACGGCCTTTGCATAGTACAGAATATCTCATCGGTAAGGGCATGTGAGTTACTTCCGGTAAAGGGCGATGAAAAAGCAATAGATGTATGTGCCGCCCCCGGCGGAAAAGCCCTGCATCTTGCTGACAGACTGAAAAACGGTACGGTGATCGCCTGCGACCTTACAGCTGCAAAGACCGGAAAGATCGAAGAAAACATAAAAAGATGCGGCATAAAAAATATCAAAACCTTTGCCGCTGATGCGACAGTCAATATAAAAGAATTCAATGAGGCTTTTGATATCGTGACAGCCGATCTGCCCTGCTCAGGACTCGGAGTCATCGGTTCAAAGCCGGATATCAGATACAAAACAAGTGCAGCCGACATAGCTGAGCTTGCAGCGATACAAAAGAAAATTTTAAAGAACGTCAGCAGATATCTTGTTCCGGGAGGCATGCTCTCGTTTTCTACATGTACTTTTACTAAGGAAGAAAACGAAGACAATGCGGAATATATAAAAAGCCTCGGTTTCACCGAGCAAAAAAGGTTACGGATACTTCCGGACGGAGAGCAGGACGGCTTCTTTGTTGCGATATTTAAAAAGAATGAACAGTGAACTTTACGGAAAAACCGATATCAAGTCCATGACAAAGCCGGAGCTTACCGACTATATAATAAAGATGGGTTACCCGAAATTCAGGGCCGCCCAGATCTACGACTGGATACACAAAAAGACTGTGACAGGCTTTTCGGAAATGACAAATGTTCCGGCTGGTATGCGAGACGTACTTGAAGAAAAGACTGTACTTCCCGCTTTCACGGTGCTTGCGAGGCTTAAGTCGGAAAAGGGCGATACCGAGAAATTCCTTTTTGGTCTCGGCGACGGAAATGCAATAGAAAGCGTGCTGATGCGCTATAAACACGGCAATTCGGTCTGCATAAGCTCCCAGGTGGGCTGCCGCATGGGCTGTAAATTCTGTGCATCGACCCTCGGAGGACTGGTTAGGAACCTGAATGCCTCGGAAATGCTTGAACAGGTTTATGCGATCCAGAGAATAAGCGGTGAGAGGGTAAGCAATGTCGTTGTGATGGGCAGCGGCGAACCGATGGACAATTTTGACAACTTTGTCCGCTTCTTCACGCTTCTGACGGATCCGGACGGACTTAACATCAGCGGAAGAAACATAACAGTTTCGACCTGCGGACTTGTTCCTGAAATAAGAAAGCTTGCCGAACTTGATCTTTCACTTACGCTTGCGGTATCCTTACATGCATCGGACGATACCGAAAGAAAGAAGATAATGCCTGTTGCAAACAAGTACAGCATTGCCGAAATACTTGATGCATGCAGGGAATATTTTTCAAAAACAGGGCGCAGGGTAAGCTTCGAATACAGTCTGATAGCAGGAGAGAATGACAGCGCGGAATCGGCAAAAAAGCTTGCGCTTCTTTTAAAAGGAATGGGAGCCCATGTGAACCTGATACCAGTAAATCCTGTAAAAGAACGGGATTTTAAACGCTCAAATGTTACAAATATATTAAATTTTCAGGAAATACTTGAAAAAAATGGAATAAATGCTACTATAAGAAGGGAAATGGGCGCTGACATCGATGCGGCCTGCGGCCAGCTAAGACGAAGCTACATTCTCGGAAAGGAGAAAAGGGAAGAATAATGAAGTCATATGCTGTAACGGATATAGGCATAAAAAGATCCGTGAATCAGGACTCGTTTTTCTGTTCCGACGAACCGGTAGGAATACTGCCTAACTGCTACATCGTTGCAGACGGAATGGGTGGTCATGCCGCAGGCGACTTTGCCTCAAGGTTTGTTGTTGACAATTTTCTCTCCGCCTTAAGAAGCGGAAGTGAAAGAACAAGAATTCAGGCAATCGATGAAGGAATCCGCATTGCGAACGAGGGATTGATTGCCAGGGCCAACGGCGTAAAAGAGCTGGACGGCATGGGAACAACCTTCGTCCTGGCTTCGATAGATGAGAACAATGAACTGCTTGCCGCAAACATCGGCGACAGCAGGCTTTATCTTATCAACGAGGAAGGCCTGAGACAGATAACAATGGATCACTCCCTTGTAGCCGAAATGGTGAGAAAGGGTGAGATAAAGAAGGATGAGGCAAGATATCATCCTCAGAAAAATGTGGTACTGCGTGCGATAAGCACGAGAGATGTGGCAATACCTGATTTCTACCAGCTGCGGGTGAAGGCAGGAGATTTCATACTTCTTTGTTCCGACGGACTTTCGGATATGCTCGATGAAGCCGAGATGATGAAAATCATCGGAGAATATGAAGAAGTAAGCGATATTGCCGAGAAAATGGTTGCCATTGCCAATGAAAATGGCGGGAAAGACAACATAACTTTAGTGCTGATTAAAGTTTAGACTTGCAAAAAAGCAAAAAAAATGATAAAATACCTATTTATGAGAAAAAGAAAGGAAAAAACACCTTATGACTAAAGTAAAACCGGGAATGTTTATCGGCGAACGTTACGAAATTCTGGCGCTCATAGGCTCCGGCGGAACTGCGGACGTTTTTAAGGCGGTTGACCGCAGACTCAATCGAAATGTTGCGATAAAGATTCTTAAGAGCAGCTTCACAGGCGATAAGAAGATAGTCGAGAAGTTCAGGCAGGAGGCTCAGTCATGTGCAGGGCTTACCCACCCGAACATTGTCAGCGTCTATGACGTAGGCAATGACGGAGACCTTCATTACATCGTAATGGAGCTGATCGAAGGCATTACACTTAAAAAATTCATAGAGAGAAAAGGAAAGCTTGAGATCAAGGAGGCCATCGGCATCGCTATCCAGATTGCCCAGGGTCTTGACGCGGCTCATGCCAACCACATTGTTCACAGGGACATCAAGCCCCAGAACATCATCATCTCACGTGAAGGCAAGGTAAAGGTAACGGATTTCGGTATTGCAAGAGCAACACTCGGAACCAGCACCAATACTATCAACCAGGCACCTGTCGGCTCAGTACATTATCTTTCACCCGAGCAGGCAAGAGGCGGATTCTCGGATGAAAGAAGCGACATCTATTCACTCGGTGTCACTATCTATGAAATGCTCTCCGGAAAGGTACCCTTCTCGGGTGACAACAATGTTTCCGTGGCACTTCTCCATATTCAGGGAGAGGCAACACCTCTTCATGAGCTGAATCCGGATGTAACTCCTTCGGTTGAGAAGATAGTTGCAAAATGTATGCAGAAGAAGCCTGAGAGAAGATATTTCTCGGCAGCAGAGCTGATCAAGGACCTCAAGGCTTCCATCAATAATCCTACCGGTAATTTTGTCAAACTCGGCAAGGCATCTGTAAGCAATTCTCCTACAAAGGAGATGAGCCCTGAGGAAATCAAGGCAATCAAGAGCCAGGCTCATACAGGAGATGCACTTCCCGACGATGAAGAAGATTATGATGAGGAAGAAGAATACGATTACGATGAAGAATCCGAAATGATGGATGATGAGGAGCTTGACACGGTCAATACCAAGACCGAAAAGCTTATCATTATCGGTAGTATCATGCTCGTAGTGATCCTCCTCGGCTTTGTAATCTTCCTGTTCTCAAAGCTTAATGTTTTCAGTGGCAGTAAGGGAAGCGAAAGCTCGGCCGTACAGGAATCAAACAACAGACTTAGCGATACCCAGATCAAGCGTTTCATCGCATCCTACACCACTCTTGACGAGATGGAAGAGGCTCTGCAGAAGGAAAATGTGAAATATGATCTCCAGGGCAAGTATCGTGATGATGTTGAAAAAGATAAGATACTTACCATGTATTATCCCATCGAGAGCGATACCGATGTTCTGATCGTTGAATTCAGTCTCGGAAAGCAGCCGGCCAATACCCAGCTGATGATAAACGTTGTCGGTGAAGATCTTAATGATGCAAGGACCAAACTGACCGAATGGGCTAAGCCCGCCGTTGCTGTTGTAAGAACAAAGGCTGCCAGCGAGCATTCGGACGAACCTCAGAATCAGGTAATTCATCAGTCCATCGAGGAAGGTGAAGCAGTGCCTATCGAAGAGGGAAAGAAGGTTGAAATCCTTCTTGTTTACAGTATAGGTCCCGAAGAGCTGACTGTTCCCAATCTTGCAAGCGAAACCTCTGTATATGACAGACAGAGCATTGAGAATCTGTACGGCGAGAAGTACAACTTCGAGTTTGCATTTGATTTTGAAAACAGCCAGAAACAGCCCGGTATCTGCGTAAAGACAGAGCCTGCTGCTGGCGAACCTATCAGTGTCGGAGACAAGATCGTAGTTTATCTTTCTTCAGAAACCGTTAAGGTTCCCGAGGTTACAGGCATGACCAAGTCTGAGGCTCAGGCAAAGCTTTCGGCAATCGGACTTCAGGTTGCTGTTACGGATGTTGAAGAGGGCGAAGGCAAGCCCGGTGATGTAATCAAGCAGAGCAAGGAAAAAGGTGATATTGTTGCAAGAGGTTCAGTGATTTATCTGACTGCAATCAAGGTTCCCGATACACCTACACCTACACCTGAGGGCTGGAAACCTACCGATACACCCACTCCTACACCTGAGGCTACCGATACACCTACACCTACTCCGGAACCCGTAGCTACCGATACACCTACACCTGTACCGACGGATACACCTACTCCGGATCCCGGTACCGAGACCAATCCTGGTGGGGATACAAAACCTGAGGGCTGAGAATGACCGCAGTTAACGGAAAAATTTTAAAAGGAATAGCAGGCTTCTACTACGTCTATGCCGACGGCATAGGCGTAGTGGAATGTAAAGCCAAAGGTCTGTTCAGAAATCAAGGCGTAAAGCCTCTGCCGGGTGATCTGGCAGAGCTTGAGATAAGTGATTATGAGAAGCTTTCGGGCAACATTACCGAAATCCTTCCGAGAAAGAATTCGCTTATCAGACCGGCAGTGGCAAATGTCGACCAGGTTCTGGTCTTTTTTGCCGTAAAGGATCCGGATCCGCACCTGAATCTTCTGGACAGATTTCTTATTTCTATGGAAAAGAACGGCCTGCCTGTCTACATCATATTCAATAAGACCGACCTTGGCAGTGAGAATGAAGTAAATGCCCTGCGTAATATCTATGAAAACGCAGGCTACCGCACCTTCGGAATCAGTGCGGGAAAAGGAATCGGGAGAGAAGAAGTGATAAGCCTTCTTGAAGGAAAGACAAGTGTGATTGCCGGGCCCTCGGGGGTCGGTAAGTCCACCTTCATGAACCTGATCAATCCCGAAGCCTTGAGCATGGTCGGTGAACTAAGTGAAAAAATCAAAAGAGGGAAAAACACCACAAGGCATACGGAACTTTTTCCTATCGGTAAGGATTCCTATCTTATCGATACTCCGGGATTTTCAAGCTTCTATATCGATGACATTGCAGCTGACGAGCTTGACGAATACTATCCCGAAATAAAGAAATATGAACCCGACTGCCGTTTTGCGGGCTGCTCACATCTTAAAGAGCAGGACTGCGGAGTAAGAAAGGCACTTGCAGAAGGCCTTATTGCTCCGGAAAGATATGAAAATTATTGCAGGCTCTACACCGAGGCTGTAAACAGAAAGAGATATTAAGGTACCAAAAATGACAAAGATTGCACCATCAATATTATCGGCCGATTTCAACAGGCTCGGAGAACAGATAGCGATACTTGAGCGTGAAGGCGCAGACTATCTCCACATCGATGTAATGGACGGAGCTTTTGTTCCCAACATATCATTCGGAATCCCGGTTGTAAAATCGATCAGAAAGAATACAAAGATGTTTTTTGATGTTCATCTGATGATAAATGAACCGGTGAGATATGTACGTGATTTCGCGGAAGCAGGTGCAGACCTTATCTGTGTTCATTATGAGGCATGCAGCAACATTATCGGAACTCTCGAAGAGATCAAGAGCCTCGGTAAAAAGTGTGGCGTGGCTATAAAACCCGGTACTCCGGTAGAAGTTCTGAGCCCTTTCATTACAATACCCGACCTGATACTGGTGATGTCGGTCGAGCCTGGCTTCGGAGGACAGAAGCTCAACAAAAATGTCTATGAAAGAGTAAAAGAAGTAAAGGAAATGCTTGCCGATGCAAACGGTACGGCCGAAGTTGAAGTGGACGGCGGCGTGACTGTCGATAACATCGCAGGCCTTGCTGCAGCAGGAGTTGACGTAATTGTTACCGGAAGCGCAGCATTTAAGGATCCTATCGAAGAATCTCTTAAAAAGTTAAGAAATGAACTTAAGTAATAAAGTGAAGTAATAGATTGAAGTAATAGATTGAAGTAATAATCAAGGGTAATGATGAAGAAATTAATGAAAAAAAGAAGCATACAGCTTTTTATAATGATAATGGCGGGAATGTTGTTGGTTTCCTGCGGAAAGAACAGTGGGTCATCCGAAAAAAGTGGGGATACGTCGACAGAGTCTGTGATGTTTGAACCCACAAGTGAAGCTACGGAAACTTCGACACCGGAGCCTACCGACACTCCGATACCTACGTCAACCGAAACGCCCACACCGACACCGGAGCCGACCGATACCCCGACTCCGACGATCACGGAAACACCAACCCCGGAGCCTACCGACTCGCCGACACCCGAGCCTACCGAAACACCCGAAGCTACAGCGACACCCAAGCCCACAGCCACTCCGAAACCGACAAATACGCCGGTTCCTCAGATAACCGTGAAACCGGGCGAGAAATATGATTTCTGCATAGATCCGGGCCATGGCTTCGCAGATCCCGGAACCCAGGGTTTACTTGGCAAAGGCATATATGAAAGAGACGTTACGGTCGCAATGGCAATGTTACTCAAGGCTGAGCTTGAAAGCAGGGGCTACAAGGTGCTTCTTACCCATGACGGCGTAAACCAGCCTAATGAAGATGATATCATGAAGCAGGCAGATGAGGTCGGCCTTGAATATGACAAATCCCGCTTTACGAAAAACAAGGTATTCTATGCCTATGAAAGAACGATATGGTCGAATGTGCTCTACAGGCAGCATGCCTATGATGCCTTTATCTCACTTCATGTAAATTATGTAAAGAATGCAAGTGTGACGGGCTATCATGTTTATTACTGCACCGAAAATGACTGCACGGCAAAGTCAAAGGTGCTTGCGACCAAAATGACTGAGGCACTGAAAGCCAGCTATCCTAAAAAGACCGTGAAGCTCATACCGAAGAACTATGCCGATGCCTACCAGGTAACAAAATATTCCATCATGCCATCGATACTTCTGGAGATGGGTTTTGCCTCAAATGCAGGCGAGGCGGCGGATCTGATGAACGAAGAGTGGAGAAAGGAATATGTCAAAGCGATAGCCGACGGACTTATCGCATATAAAAATTCATAATTTGATCATGTATCTGAAAACACCACCGTAATTTACAACGGTGGTGTTTCTGCATTCTGCCGGGAATTCAAAAAAGTTGCCAAATCATAAGAACGATGTTATAATCTTTTTCAAAGGGAAAAACATAAAATGGAACAGAAAGAACAAAACAATAATTCACTAAAGAAATTTTACATACTCTGGAGTACCCAGAGCCTCTCACAGCTCGGAAGTGCGATAACTGCCTTTGCACTGACGCTGTGGCTTTATGAGGAAACCGGCTCGGCACTCAGTACCGCTGCGCTAAGGATATGTACCTACGCGCCCTATGTTGTCATGAGTATTTTCGCGGGTGCGATAACTGACAAGTTCGACAAAAAGCGGACCATGCTCGTATGTGACCTTCTGGCAGCTTTAAGCACGATAACTGTGTTTATTCTTTACAAGGCGGATATGCTTAGTGTATGGCATCTCTATCTGATAAATGCAATTTCAGGGCTTATGAACACCGTTCAGCAGCCTGCTTCGGAAGTTGCATATACGATGATAATTCCGAAGGAGTATTACCAGAAGACCAGTGGCCTACAGTCATTGTCAAGGTCTCTGGTTACTATCGGAAACCCACTGATTGCCTCGGCTGTTTATGGGTTTGCGGGCCTTGATGCTGCAATAGCCATCGATCTTTTTACTTTTGCAGTAGCTTATGCCGCACTGGCTTTATTTATCAGGATACCGGAAATCATAAGCAAAGGTGAAAAAGAAGGAAGCATATTAAAGCTTGCAAAGGAAGGACTTGTTTACCTGAAAAAGAATCCGATGATACTGTACGTGATACTTTTCATGTCGGGAGTAAACTTTGTGGCTTCTGCCTTTGATGCAGTCCTGCCTGCTTTTATTATCCCGCATCCCGCAGGCGGCAACCAGATACTTGGTATCGTAAGCTCCTGCTCAGGCGTGGCAATGATAATCGGAAGCCTGATAGTTACGAAAATGCCCAAGCCCAAGGACAGAGTGAGGGTAATATACCTTTCAATGCTTTTTTCACTGGCGACTGAAAATTTCCTGCTGGCATTCTCAAAAACTCCTGTTCTGTGGTGCATCGGTCAGCTGCTCGGCTGGGTATTTGTTCCTGTGATGGCTGCAAACCAGAATGTAATAATGCGTAACAATATTCCGGCAAGGCTGCAGGGCAGGGTATATGCATGCAGGAACACGCTGCAGTTTTTCACTATACCGATCGGCCTTTTCTTCGGCGGCATAATGGTTGATGATGTATGCGAACCTTTTATGAGTAAGCATGGAAACGCATTTGAACTGTTTTTCGGAAGTGGCAAGGGCTCTGGAGCAGCACTCATGCTGTTTATCCTCGGAGTGATCGGAACCGTGATGTGTCTTGTGTTCGGAAATATACTGAAAAAATATAATTATTCTGAGTGAATATTGAATGGAAAATAAAGGAAAGACAAACAAACTTGGTGAGGAAATCATTGTAGGCGGACTTAGGCTTGGTTCCAATGTCCTGATGGCACCGCTTGCCGGCTATACCTGCTTTCCGTTCCGCCTGATGGTAGAAAAGCTGGGCGCTGGTGCGGCCTTCACCGAGATGGTAAGCGTAAACGGCCTTAAATACAATGACAGGGCAACAAAGAAGCTTCTGTATACTGACGATAGGGAAAAGCTTAAGTGTGTGCAGCTTCTCGGCGGTATTCCGATGGCTTTCGAACGGGCGGTAAAGGATGGACTGCTTGATGGATTTGACGTCATCGACATAAACATGGGCTGCCCGGTTCCAAATGTTGTGAAGGCGGGCGAAGGTAGTGCGCTTCTTACGGATATTCCGAGGGCAGCAAAGATCATCGAGGCCTGCAAACGAAGCGGAAAGGTTGTTTCCGTAAAATGCCGCCTGGGCATGAACCGGCACAATATTGTGATAGAGGAGTTTGCGCGCATGTGTGAGGGTTCAGGTGCGGACATGTTAAGTGTCCATGGCAGGACCAGGGACATGATGTACGACGGGGAGCCTCTCTATGACTACATCAGAAAGGCAAAGGACTGTGTAAGCATTCCGGTCTTTGCAAACGGTGGTATTTACTCAAAAGAAAAAGCCCATGAGATGATGGAAAAAACCGGAGCAGACGGCATAATGCTTGCAAGATACGGTATCGAAAATCCCCCGATCTTTTCCGAGCTTACCGGAAGGGAAAGCAATGAGACAAAGTACAGTCTGATAATGGAGCAGATTGATATTGCACAGGAATGCTATGACGAACTTTTCGTTCTTTCCTACATAAAAAAGCTGGCATCATATTTCATGAAAAAGCTTCCCGGAACGAAGCAGGCAAAACAGGACATATATAAATGCGGAAGCATTCCGGAACTACGGAAGGCTCTTAGTGTATTGGAGTAAAAATGTTGGTACAGGATCAGTTTGAAATAGAAAACGGCAGGCTTACAGCCTATCTCGGCCCGGGACCGGATGTACAGGTCCCCGAAGGTGTCCACACCATAGGAGAAGGTGTGTTCAAGGGCATGTCATGGCTTCTTAGCGTTAAGCTACCGGAAACTGTAAGAAAAATAGAAGCTATGGCATTCAAGGGCTGCAGGAAACTTACGACCATCAATTTTCCGGACGGTCTTACAGAAATCGGGGAATATGCTTTCCACCGCTGTCACGGGATACGTGAACTCATTTTCCCGGCATCCATGACAAAGCTTGGAGCCTGTGCATTCCTTTACTGCGACAGTCTTGAAAAAGTAGTAATCGAGGGACCTCTGCATCTTCCTAAGGCAAGCTTTTCCCATGACATAATGCTTAATGAGATAGCGCTTAACGAGAACGTAGACGCTTCCAATTTCAGTGATGAGGTTTTCGAAGGCTGCGTCCATATAAAGAAGATTATACTTTCGGGAAAGGTCTATGAAACAGACAGCCTGATAGAAGTGCTTGATTCGGATAGTTCATATCCGCCTTTGGTAAAATCATTAGCCCGCGGCGTTTATCACGCAATGCAGATAGAAAACGGTGTGCTTAATACCTTCAGCGTGAACCTGAAATCCATTTTCCTTCCAGAAGGCATCACTGCAATAGGAAAGGGCTGTTTCTTCGACAAAAAAGGCATAGTAAAGATCACACTTCCTGCCTCCGTAAAGGAAATCAGGGCAAATGCTTTTCTTAACTGCCAGAGCCTTGAAGAAATCGTAATACCCAACCCTGATATACTTCTTGACGACCGGGCTTTCCGCGGATGCTGCAATTTAAAGAAGGTGGTTCTGTCCGCTGAGACATATCTTCTCACCGACGAAACGAAAGAAGAGCTTGTCAGCCGCATAAGAGACCAGGTGATGGGCGACTTCTATATCAGCGGAAAGATACTGGTCCGCTATATGGGAAACGAAGAGCAGATAAGCATACCGAAAGAAGTTAAAATCATCGGTGAACGCAGTTTCTTTGGGAATGAAAGATTAAAGACAGTGCTGTGTCCGGACGGCCTTCTTGAAATCAGGGAGGAGGCTTTCTCAGGCTGTGTTGCGCTTCAGAACATAGTACTTCCTAAGGGTCTCAAAAGGGTCGAAAGGGAAGCCTTTGCGGAATGTAAAAAGCTTCTGAAATGCAACATTCCTGCATCGATCGAATATATAGGGGAATATGCTTTCAGGCGCTGCTTTATGCTTAAAAGCTTTGAAAGCTGGCCTGAAAATGCGGAAATACATCCCTATGCCTTCTATCGTGCCGATAATTTTCCTCAGCCTGACGAAAAGAACAGGAAAGCAGATAATGCTACAAAATGCGATTTAAATGAACATGATAAGAAGAGCCTGAAAATTCTGAGACTGACGGGAACAGAAAAAATCGGAAATTATGAATATGCTTTCTGTCCCGAGCTTGAAGAAATATATATTGATGCGCCGGAGTGTGTTGTAGGACAGAATGCTTTCTCAAACTGCCCTAAATTAAAAAAGGCAGTCCTTAAAGTAAAGGAGCTTGGCAAAGCAGCCTTTTCATATTGCAGGAATCTGTCGGAGCTAAGCTTGTCATCCGTTTCGGTTCTGCCTACGGAATGCTTTGCAGGTTGTTATTCGCTGAAAAAATTTGATGCGAATGAAATCACAAGGATGGATGCAAGATGTTTTGATGAATGCATCGGTCTTGACTCCTTTGATTTTTCGGGTATAAGGATAATAGGTGACAGGGCGTTTGAACGCTGCGTCTCTCTTGAAAGGGCAGAGCTTGACAGGGTGGAGTGCGGTTATCATGCATTCGCCGACTGCAGCGGGCTTAAGTCTGTAAAATTTACTGACAACACCGTGTTCAAAAGCAATGTTTTTAGCGGCTGTACGCAGATAAAATCTTTTACCTATGATTCTGTAAAATATGAATTTTCAAAATTTTCCGACAGCCTTAATCATACAGCCAATCCCTATCCGGAACCGGTAAGGGAAGTGATTTCCTCGGTTTATTCCTGCTTTGAAATCACGGAGAGAACAGTACTTGCAGCTTATCATAATGACGCTGAGAAAGTTACGATACCTGAGGATATCACAGAGATCGGGCAGGATGTTTTCAGGGAACATATGCGTCTTGAAGAAATCAATATACCGGAGTCAGTCAGGCTTTTCGGAAGCCATGCTTTTTCGATGACAAAATGGCTGTCCGTACAAAGAGAAAAGTCCGAAACTGTGATAGTAAACAACGTGCTTCTTGACGGTGCAATGTGCAAAGGCAGGGTCAGCATCCCTGGTTCTGTAAAAAGAATTGCAAGCTGGTGCTTTGCCGGAAATACAGGGATAACCGAGCTTGTCATTCCTTCCGAAAGAATAATAGTTGAAAGCCTTTCCTTCAGAAACTGCCTGAATCTTAAAAAGATTACAGACTGGAACGGGCAGGAATATGTGCTTACAAAGGTTTCGGACCTTACGGAAGGAAAATATCCCGAGCTTGTGCAGAGAATTTTCGAGGAGGTGGTCAACTGCTTCAAGCTTGACGATAACGGAAATCTTGTGGAAAGCACAGGAAATATCATTGACCTTACTTTCCCGGAGGGTATAAAATCAATATGTGACAGTGTATATAAAGACTGCCATCTGCTTGAAAGCATTGCGCTTTCGTCTGATACCGAGAGGATAGGAAAGTCTGCTTTTGAAAACAGTAAGTGGCTGAGGCTGGTCACAAATGCAGGCTCGGTAAAAAGCATAGGCCCGCTGGCATTTTCAGGCTGTCAGTCGCTTGAAGAGATCGATCTGTCGGATAGTTTGGAGGAACTTGGCATCAGATGCTTTGAACACTGTGCGGCCCTTAAGGAAATATATATTTCGAAGCAGTTGGAAACAATTCCGGAAAGAGCATTTTTCAGATGTAAATCACTTAAAAAACTTACCATCCCGGAAAGCGTAAAAGTGATAGAGAAGGAAGCCTTCGCCTTCTGTACGGAACTTTCTGAAGTATATGTTTCCGAAAAAACACAGATATCAGACAGCGCATTTGCATTTTGTGATAAAATCCAGATTTTTAAATATTGATAGGAAAATATATGCGATACAGACCCCTTGGCAAAACCGGACTCAGAATCTCGGAGCTTGGCTTCGGTACAATCCCGATACTGTCAGGCCATGTTCCTGTGTTGCCTGCATATTTCAGCCCCGACGACGATACCGCTGTGGCCATTATGAAAAAAGCTTTTGACTATGGCTGTAATTTCTTCGATACCGCAATTCCCGAGGAATATGGCGATGCCGAGTATAAGCTTGGCAGATTTGCAAAAACCATAGAAAGAAGCAGGATAATCATTTCGGACAAGGCAAGGTACTACAGCGGTGGAGAGATTTACAGAGAAGTCCTGAGATCGACAGAAAACCTAGGCACAAAGCCTGACATATATTTCGTGCACCAGGTTGATGAGGACAATGCCGATGAGGTTTTCGGAAAATACGGGGCTCTGGATACCTTGTATGACCTGAAAAGAGAAGGCAGAATCGGTTTAACCGGAATTGCCTCGCACTATTACAGCGTACTTTACCGCGCAGCCCTCGACCCACGTGTTGATGTACTGCAGGGCAGCGGAAACATTCTGGAAAGAGGAATGCTCGACCGGATAAGTGAAGAAGAGGCTTTCCGCGAAAAAGGCTTTATACTTAACAAGGTATATGCCGCAGGACTTCTTATCGGACCCTTTACTCCGGGGGAGCTTATCGGAGGAATACTTGAATATCCTTTCTCGAGTGCACTGCTCGGAATCGGAACCTTTGAACAGGCAGAGACCGCATTTGCAAAGGAACATGAGCAACTTCATTTTTCATTTGACGAAGTGACAGATAGGCTACGGAATAAGTTTGAACCTATAGCCTGCGACCGTTGCGAAAGATGCATATGTCCCTACGGCCATGAAATACACACAAGCTTCCGCCAGTTCAATTATTATCATCTGGGAAAAGAATTCTGGTCGATAAACAAACTGAGGATGGATATGGAGCAGACCCATGAACACTGCAGGTCTTGTGCGGACCCTGTCTGCATGAAAGAGTGTCCGCGGAAAATAAACATTCCTGAGAAGATAGGACGTGTGCATGAACTGTTACGAACCTACGGAAATCCTTCTTATGAGGCAATAAAAAAGGAGAAATAGAAGATGGATGATGAAAATAAAAAACAGGATTTATCCAATATATCCATAGAAGAAGAGGAAATGACCAATCCTTATCTCAGAAGCCACAGACTAACGACGGTTGTAAACAAAGCTTATATAATAAAGGGTGGTGGTTGTAATGAGAATATATGTTGATTTTGATGACTGCCTGTGCGAAACCGCAAAAGCTTTTTCGGAGTTGGCAGTGGAAATGTTTGATAAGCATGTTCCTTATGAAAATATAAAGTTTTTTGAGCTGGATAAATCATTTGATCTTGATGCGGATCAGTTTGAACGTTTTATGATAAAGGGACATGAACCTGATGTTCTGCTGTCATATGAAGAAACTCCGGGAGCAAGCAAGGTCATAAATGAATGGATTACGCAGGGGCATGATGTTTCGATAATTACAGGGCGTCCGTTCAGCTCATATGAACCGTCCAGAAAGTGGCTTGACGATCACGGACTTAAGGATGTAAAACTGTACTGCCTCAACAAATACGGCAGGGACAGCTTTATCAAGAACAGTGATTTCAGCCTTGAGCTTGAAGATTATTATAAAATGAAATTTGATTTTGCCATAGAGGATTCCCCCAAGGCATTCAGGTTTTTTGACCATCTTCCGGATCTGAAGGTCCTTGTTTTTGACAGACCATGGAACAGGGAATGTACTTTCCCGAACGATAATTATACGAGATGCTTTGATTGGGAGAGTATCCAAAAAGTGTATACTGAGCATGAAAAGATAGCAAGGTTCAGTCATTAAAGGAATCAAGGAGGAAAAATATGTTTTGGGATAAGATTTCACCATTGTATGATCTGTTTGAAAATGTGTATAATGGCAATGTTTATACAGGAACGGATATCACGAATATCAAGTGCAACGATGCCCGGTTCGATAAAGTGGTTGACGGGCGTATGCCATGTGCCATTGCTGTAATCACCAAGAGTGCATCGAGGTTTTGACAGAAAATGAAAATATTGATTGCAATTGACTCTTTCAAAGGTTGTCTTACGTCCTTTGAGGCCGGCACAGCCGTTAAGGAAGGTATCCTTCGTGCAATCTCCGATGCAGAGATTGTTATGAAACCGGTTTCGGACGGCGGCGAAGGCATGACCGATGCATTCATGGATATATTTGATTGTAAGCCGGTGTGTGTAACGGTCAGTGATCCGCTTATGAGAAAGATAAATGCTGTCTATGGTTACAATGCGGGAAAGCGTCTTGCAGTTATGGAGATGGCAGCGGCAGCAGGACTTCCTTTGCTTGAAGAAAGCGAGAGAAATCCTTTGAAAACGACGACTTTCGGTGTTGGCGAGATGATAAAAGATGCCATCAACCGGGGAGCCAGAGAATTTTACATCGGTATCGGTGGAAGTGCGACCAATGACGGCGGGATCGGCATGCTGCAGGCTCTGGGATTTAAGATTCTGGATTCTTCGGGTGAAGCTGTCAGCCTATGCGGTGAAGGACTAAAAAATATAGCATATATTGATGTTTCCAATACGATGCCGGGACTTAAGGATTGTCATTTTAATATCGCCTGCGATGTAAAGAATCCTTTATGCGGAGAGAGCGGTTGTTCCGCAGTTTTTGGTCCGCAAAAGGGTCTTATGGAGCCTGATATAAAACTGATGGATGAATGGCTTGCGGCATATGCCGACGTTGCCGGACAGATTTTTCCGGAGTCTGATAAAGAATATCCCGGTTCAGGTGCGGCAGGTGGTCTGGGCTTTGCATTCATGACCTTCTTAGCCGGAAAGCTTTTTCCCGGGTTTGATTTGGTGATGGATGCGGAGGGGCTTGAGGATGAAATAAAATCGGCAGATTTCGTTGTAACCGGTGAGGGTTGCCTTGATGCTCAAAGCCTGATGGGAAAAGTCGTTGGCGGTGTTGCTAACGTGGCCGGAAAATATGATAAGCCGGTGATAGCATTTGCCGGGATGATAAAAAATGAAGACCTGCTTGTCGGTCATGGAATTGCTGAGATGTATTCGGTTACGCCGGAATCGATGACGCTTGCAGAGGCTATGAAGCCGGAAACAGCGAAAATGAACCTTGCAATGAAAGCAGAGCAGGTGTTTAAGAAAAAGTAGGATGCAGGGTGATATGTTACTAAATCTCAGATGGGAAAAAGAGGAATAATACTTATTGTTAGGAAATAATCATTGAAAAAAGCAACCACAAATGGTATAATGCTCTAATGTGTTTAACCATGAAACATTAAGAAAGCAGGTATATTATCATGAAGATTGGCATAGTTGGTGTACGTCCAAAATCCAAATGCCTAAAAATGCCTGCAATCCCTTGTAAATAAAGGGTTTCACAAAAAGTACCAGATTACAGAAAATCACATAAGTTTACAAAAGTTGATGAAAAAAAGCTACGAAAATGTTACGTAGCAATTATGATACGCACCAAAAAGTTCAAACACGTGATATGGCAGATACAATAAAATCGGTTTCTGATTCATGGAGGTATTGGAAATGTTATTTTACCATCCCGAAAAGAAATGTAAAGATCATACCGGAAGAGAGTTCCCGAGTATAAAAGCCATGTGCGAGTTTTGGAATATCCCTCCGGAAACGTTTAGAAGAAGGATGGCGGTATATGGATATCCGCTTGAAAAGGCATTATCTATGCCGTTGAAAAGTAATAGCAACAATCTATGCTATGACCATCTTGGTGCTGAGTTTAGAAGCAAATCCCAGATGTGTGATCATTGGAAGATCGGAAGAAAACTTTTTGATTACAGAATATCACACGGCTGGAGTTTAGAGGATGCTTTGACTAAACCCAGACGAGAACAAAAGAAGAAATAGTTGTTACAGTCCCCATCACCTTTTTGCGATGGGGACTGCGTTAGTTTAGGACGTTAATGAAATACGACATACTCTTCAAATCTTCCGATAACCTCTATCATATCTACCGGTAATCTTGCTATACATTCTTTCTTTAAATCAAAGCTGATCCCGTAAAAGGCTTCAGCTATGCTTCCGGCAATACATGCAAGGGTATCTGCGTCTCCTCCGAGTGATACGGCATTTCTTACAGCATCTTCAAAGCTTGTGCTCTCGAGAAAAGATATAATTGCCTGCGGAACACTTCCTTCGCATGATTCGTCTCTTTGGTAATCAGGTCTTATCTCATCTAACGTTTGCGATAAATCATAACCAAATTCCTTGACAATATAATACTTTATTTCTTCTTTGGTTTTACCGGTTCTTGCCATAAATATTGCTGAAGCAACGGATTGTGCCCCTTTTATACCTTCCGGATGATTGTGAGTTATGGCAGCTGTCAGACCGGCAATTCTTCGCGTCTCTTCAATAGTATCAAACAACCAGCCTGCGGAAGAAACTCTCATAGCGGCACCATTGCCATTGCTGTAATATGGCTTTGGATCGTTTGATTCCAGCCATCTGACAAACCCGCCTCCATATAACGAATAAGGATATTTATCATTTCCCCATTTTCGTAAGCTGTCGAAGAGATGCTGTGAAATCACTTCATCTGACTTACCCATGGTATCAAGAAGAGCTTCTGCAACAGCTACTGTCAGGACAGTGTCATCGCTGAAATATGACTTTGCGTGAAAAAACGGGAAGTCCTTCGATTTGTAACCAGTGAAATCATGCGCTGAACCGATTATATCTCCTAAGATTGCTCCATACATTTTCAAAAACCTCCTATGTTGATTTCTGACATTATATTATTTGATTGAATGGACAAAAAAAGTCGCATCGTATTAGATAGAATAAAATCATCGAAAATAAACAAATTAAAGATTTATAACACCCTATGCGGTGTAGAAATGGAGACATTTTCATGTTATACTTGAATAATTTTTACTTTCCCACGGCAGAGCAAGAAGGACGATTTTTATATCCCAAAGATTTAACACCTAAAGAGGTTTGAGAAGGAGTGTGGCGTGATTTCAGTATGCGATATTTTGAAGATTCAATATATCCTTTTGATATTATGCCGAGAAATCAGTTCAGATGTATTGATTTTGAACCTATTACTATTCTTTGCGGCGGCAATGGCAGTGGAAAGACTACTGCACTTAATATTATAGCGGAAAAACTCGGACTTAACAGGGATTCGCTTTTCAATAAAGGCGAATTATATGATAAGTATCTAAAGCTTTGTGATTATAATAGGCCTGATTCGTCGACGTTGGAGCCGTTGGTAAAGAAGGCAATTCCGGCAAACAGCAGGATAATTGTAAGTGACGATGTATTTCAACATAATATGAAAAGAAGGGAACTGAATGATAGCCGGACCTATAAAAAATGGCAGGTTGAAGGCGAATATGAACAGCTGAAATTTGATTTTTCAAATATGGACATAGTAAAGGATTTTGACTGCAGGAAAGAAAGTAGGATGTCAAAGGCAAAATATATGAGAAAACATCTTGGCGAAGAAGAACGACGGGAATTCTCAAATGGGGAGAGTGGGTTTAGGTATTTTGTTGAAAGAATAGAGGAACCCGGATTATATCTTCTGGATGAGCCTGAAAACAGCCTCTCTATGAAAAAACAACAGGAATTGGCCGAGTTTATTAGGGTGTCTTCTTGGGATTATGATTGCCAGTTTGTGATTGCCACACATTCTCCGATTTTCTTAAGTGTCAGGGGCGCCAAGATATATGATCTTGATGTGACACCGGTTGATGTGTTAAGGGACTGGACAGAAATTGACACTATGAGAGAGTGGTATGAGTTCTTTATGTCACATAAGAGCGAGTTTTCCAGATGGGACGATTTATAGAATCAGTTCCCAGCGTTTGTATGTTGTTTCGCCTCTCATCAACTGCGCCTGATGATAGGCATATTCATTTCGGTGCCTTAATTCACTGGCTTTTTCAAATGTCATATCTATACCAAAGGCCTTGCACATTCTGTAGTAGACAAGAGGATTGGGGTAATAGAAGGGATTATCCCATATACAGTCATCATTCCGGCCGGATGCAAGAAGAATACTGGCTGCGATGGCGGGACTTCTGGAATCACCGCCATCACAGGCAATATATAGTTTCTCTACGGAATTATCAAGATTTCTGACAAAGTTTGTAATCAGTTCCGCTATTTCTTCCGTGATGGCTCCGGTGAGCGTTGTGTCGATAATATCATCAAATGATGTAGCACAGAAATTCTGGGCATACTTTGCCTTTATAAGCCTCGGTATCCTACTGGAGCAGATGATTAGGGCAGAGGTGTCGACATCTAGGATGGTATCGACATTAATGCCCTTGATGGCTCCAAGCTGGATGGGGTAGGGTTTAACAATCTTAGCTATATTATTGGTGAAAATATTATTGTATTTTGTTACATCCATAATCAAATACTTCCTAATTATGCATTTTATTAATTCCTTAGTTCATCATAAAGCTTGTCATAGCCCTTCAGTGCATCTGCATTTATCTGTATTGCCAGTTCTGCGTGAATAATAACATCTGCAAACAGAGCATACTGTGATGCCCAAAGTTTTATGGCTTTCAGATTTGTCTTTACATGAGCGATGATGGGGGCTGTTTCATTGGAGAATGGGGTGTTAGTTTCCCCATAGTCATCCCCAATATTCATTTTATCATTTTCGTCTGCATTATGCAACATACCATGGGCAAAAAAATGGTCATCAGGCCGTGTATAATCAAAAACAAGTAAACAAATAATAATATTTAACAGCAAGAACTATAAAGGAGGGGCATCATGTCGAGGAACACTAAAACATATATAACCCAGTTAGAAATAACCACGTATGGTTATATTGTCCGTAAAGATGAAGAGCGGATAAGGTGCCCTCACTGCGGAAAGGAAACATTTACCGGTAAAGCGAAGATATTTGATAAAAATGTCTTCGTATGCCCGAAGTGCAGAACCAGGTCGGTAGAGAGCGAAGATATACGTCATGTAATAATTGAAAGAAAAGGCAAAAAGATAAGTGTCAGGGTAAAGACCGGGATAGGTGAAATTGTCGGGATGAAGTGGTTTAACAAAGATGTAGTTGTGCCGGCAGAGGATTTGATTGAACTATATGAGAGTGTGGTTTTTAACCTCGAAAACGGCCATCTGTATATGGAAATTACCGGGGGATCAGGAAATAGTTATTGCCAGTTTGACATTACAGAGGTGGAGCACTATTTCTATTATTCAGAACCGGTGGTGAGAATTATAGACACAAACAAGACTGTATACAGGAGGCTGGCGCGAGAATTTGCTTCTGTTTGGAAACAAAGGCTTCCTTTCAAGCTGGATTGGTACTCGTTTGACAGATTCAGGCTTATGACCATGTTTGTGGGTTATGTTAGATGTTTTTATGATGGAATACCGTTTGAGGAGAACGGATATATCATTGTAAAGGACTTCAGAAGGAAGGCGGAAAGAATCCATTTCAGTAAACATCTGCCGTATATGCTCGAAATATCGGGAATGCCGGGTAATAAAACAGTACGCAGGCTGATGTTTACAAGACCATGGCTCTTTTTCTATCTGAAAGAGATGACAGCAGTGTGGTTTATTGCAGGTGATGTAAATCAGTTTAATAAAATATTTGAGGGCGACAGTTACATGGATGTACTCATTGGCATTTACAGATACCCTGGGATAGCAGGGGTTTATGAATCCTTAAGAAAGATCTGGAAACCGGAATTGTTTTATAAATTGCTGATGGAGGAACCTCTGATACTTAATGATTTTGCCATTAGGCTGTTGACACTTAATGTGCGTGACAGAAATGTTGAAATAAAAAAGGCTGGCAGGATTTCGGAGAACATGCTTGATACATACAGATACAATACAAGCGGATATTTTATATACGATACAGGTTCATGGATATCCACCCCGGTCTATAGCTACAGACCTTATAGAAAAAACTGCGGAGCCAAGATGGACGAGGTGAGATAATGGCAAGATATATTGATGCAGATGTGTTGAAATCCTCAATACTTCAATGGCAATTTAAAATCGGGCAAGACGGTGTTTGGTATGTGTTAGGACTCATTGACTCCACACCCACCGTTGAAGCCGAGCCGAATAGTTGTGAATATTGGGATGGCGAGAGCCATTTCTGTGCGCTCCGCAGACCTCAAACAGAGCCAGTAAAGCACGGAAAGTGGATAGAAGAGGTTGATTACGATTACGACAACTTTTACCGATGTTCTGCCTGTGGAGAGCCTTATGTGCTTATCGAGGGAACGCCTAAAGAAAACTTATACAACTACTGCCCTAACTGCGGAGCGAAGATGGACGAGTCAACTATGGGTCAAGTAAAACACGGACATTGGGTCAACGAAGGGGAGAAGGAATGAGACATGTAGGGGATATAACAAAGCTCAATGGAGCGGAGCTTCCTATGGTCGATTGCATTACAGGGGGCTCGCCTTGCCAGGACTTATCAATTGCCGGTGGGCGTGCTGGCCTTGCTGGCGAGAGGTCGGGGCTTTTTATGGAACAGATCAGAATTGTAAAGGAGATGCGAGATCGTGATAGACGAAGTGATGGAAGGACAGGTTGGCATGTTCGACCAAGGTACATGGTCTGGGAGAACGTTCCCGGAGCTTTTAGTTCAAACGGCGGAGCGGACTTCGGAGCCGTCCTCACGGAAATCGCGAGGGTCGAAGAACCGGAAGCTCCAGATGTGCTTATGCCTGATGGGGGGGGGGTGGCCATACAGCGGCTGCATCTACTCCGAGATGGGAGCCTGGTCCATTGCTTGGCGCGTTCACGATGCACAGTTTTGGGGAGTTCCCCAACGAAGAAAACGCATCGCTCTTGTCGCAGATTTTGGAGGGCTGTCCGCACCCGAAGTACTCTTTGAGCGCAAAGGCTTGCGATGGGATACTGAGGAGGGCGGAAAGGCGGAACAAGGAGCTGCCGGACGCGCTGAGAATAGCACTCGAGGCACAATCTCTTTCCAAGAGCGCGGAGGAAAGCCAGGAGGCGGCAAGGGAATCCTGATCCAAAACGAGCACGTCGGTGCCTTGTCCACGCTGAACAACCAGGCGGTCTTTGACGCTCGTGGCAATGGTGATGGGAGAACTGTTCCTACGCTGACTGGCGATCATCAGAATCGTGTCACTGACTATACCGCCTTGGCTCTTGAAACGTATCACTGCACTACGGAGGAGGATATGGCTCAGACGCTTAAGGCACGGGACTATAAAGATCCGCAGTGCGTTCTCTCCTACGGCCTGGATAGGGCGTCCTTTAATCAAGGCAAAAACGCATTATTTGATTTTACTGTTCTTGAAGAGGTCGAACCTACCATAACGGCTCGAGGTCCTGCTGCGGTGGGGTCATCGGTTGTAAGGCGTCTTACGCCGACCGAGTGTGAAAGGCTCCAGGGGTACCCAGATGGATGGACTGACATCGGTCCGTGGACGGACTCAAATGGCAAGTTACACAAGGAGAGCTCTGATTCCGCAAGGTATAAAGCGTTAGGGAATTCTATAGCACTTCCGTTTTGGTTCTATCTGCTGCGTAGAATATCAGCGCAGTACGAAAGACCGGCAACTCTCGGGAGCTTGTTCGATGGTATAGGTGGATTTCCACTTTGCTGGGAGAGGTGTAACGGGCGCGGCACTGCATTGTGGGCGTCTGAGATTGAAGAATTTCCTATTGCGGTGACGAAGAAACGTTTTCCAGAGGGTGGGGAATGACTATTCAGTATGTGGATGTACGGCCGCATCCGGGCGGTTACGTGCGAATTACTGCGGTGGTCGAGGGAAAGGTCCAGGACGCTGCGAAACTCTGCGAGACGGCCAAACAGCGGCCCTGTGAGCTAATAATAAAGCCTATCACGCATAAGCGCACGCTTACGGCGAATGCATACTACCAGGTCCTCTTGGACAAGCTGACCTCCGCGCTACGTGCGGATCGCAGGGAAGTGCACCGGCAGATGCTTGCCTCGTATGGTGTCACGGACATGGTCAACGGGCTTCCGATCATGCTGCAGATGCGTGAGGATATCGACCCGAAGGAGCTGGGGGACATCTATGTGGATCCGGTCGGGACGGACGATGGCTACACTACGTACAGGGTACTTAAGGGATCCAGCAAGATGAACTCGCAGGAGTTCGCCGCGCTGCTGGATGGATTAATAAGTGAATGCAAGGGGCAAGGAATTGAGACAATACCAGACGAGGAGCTACGGCGGCTACTCGAAGTACAAAAACAATAGGGTGTCGACTCCGTATGGCGAGTTCGACTCTGGCAAGGAGTATAACCGCTTCCTGGTGCTTTATTCCAAGGAGCGCTCCGGCAAGATCAAGGATCTACAGCGCCAGGTCTCATTTGAGCTGGTGCCCGCGCAAAAGGGACCGACTCGGTCCGAGCGTGCGGTGCGCTATGTTGCGGACTTTGTCTATGTGCAGGATGGCAAGACTGTGGTTGAGGATGTCAAGGGGTATAAGACTCCGGAGTATGTCATTAAGCGCAAGCTCATGCTGTCGGTGCATGGTATTGAGATCAAGGAGGTGTAGCATGGCGTGGAGGTCAGGGTACGAGCTGCCCAAGGAAGTATACATGCACACCCTGTGGTTCATCCGGGACTATCCCAGGATGAAGGAGGAGTATCTGGATATCATCGGCAAGGCGCATCCGATGGATGGCCAGCCGCGCGGGACAGGTGTCGGGGATCCTACCGGGCAGATGGCTGTTAAGGCTGCGGAGCTTTCCGAGCGGATCGGGGCTATCGAGGTCGCTCTTGCCGAGATCCCGCAGGAGTACAGGCAGGGGGTGTTTGACAACATCCTTTATCGGATTCCCTATAGCGACTACGCCACAAGGAACACCTGGAAGACCTGGCGGCATCGGTTCGTCTTTACTGTGGCGAAGATGATGAATTTCTACTAAAGGTTGGGCCGTTTTTCAGTTTTCAATGTGGTATGATTGTATTGGATTATAAGGACCATCGCTTTTTCATTAACTATTCCCGGGAAGGGCCGCCATTTTCATGGCGGTTCTTTCTTTTGGAGGATCTATGGAAATTAAACAAATTTCAGTTGGCAGCATCACTCCGTATGGCAAAAACGCCAAAAAGCACGACAAAAAGCAGATACACAACATCGCTGAGTCTATAAAGCAGTATGGCTGGACACAGCCTCTGGTCCTGGACAAGGACAACGTGATCGTCATCGGTCATGGTAGATTCTTCGCTGCGAAGGAATTAAAGCTGAAGGAGGTTCCTTGCGTCTATGTCGATTCCCTTACCGACGAGCAGGTCAAAGCTCTTAGGATCGCGGATAATAAGCTAAACGAGACGCCTTGGGACTTTGAGCTTTTAAGGG